>NZ_CAKVMR010000015.1 GCF_934772795.1 uncultured Holdemanella sp. | reverse complement strand
TCTAAAACTGAATATTTATGAAATATGAGTGTAATTTTGTCTTGACAAAGGTCACTTCATAACAGTTTTATATATTCCATATTTAACAAAGATTTAATTTCAGTTTGTATGGATGTTAATAAATCTTATGTATCCTCATAATTGTGAATAAGAATAAACAAGCACTATTAACGGTTTTAGAGACAAAAGCCATTTATCCAGTATTTCAACCCATTGTAAATTTAGAAAATGGCAATGTAGTGGCCTATGAATCGTTGAGTCGGATTGAAAATAAAAATATAGATATAAATATTGAGGAATTATTTTGCCTGGCTGAAGCCTATGGTTGTGTATGGAAGCTAGAGAAACTTTGTCGAGATAAGGCGATAAAAGCAGCTATGAATAAACCTTCTGGGACAAAGATATTCTTAAATGTGGATGGACGAATTTTTCAAGATTCGAATTTTATTTCCGGATTTACTAATCGAAAATTAGAAAAGTTTGGATTATTAAATGAAGATATTGTCTTTGAAATTACAGAAAGAACCGATATTGAAAACTATGTATTACTGCAAGCTATTATGAATCACTATATTGATCAAGGTTATCAAATCGCCTTGGATGATGTAGGGGCTGGATATTCCGGATTGAATCGTGTTGTGAATACAACACCCAATTATTTAAAGGCCGATATTGAACTGGTACGTAATATTCATTTAAGTAAATCTAAACAAAGTATGATGAAGCTATTGGTAGAATATTGTGATGAAATGGGATTGAAACTTGTCGCAGAAGGCATTGAAACACAAGAGGAATTAGAATGTATCTGCAACTTACATGTACATTATGGGCAAGGCTATTATCTGGGTATACCTGACTGTAAGTTTAATGGTGTATCGAGTCAAGCTTTACAATATTTAATGAATATTCATGGTATGATAAAGACATGAGGAGATAATAATATGCCACAAATATTAAAAAACACTTCTGAAATATCAGACGTATGCAATGAAACGAATGAATCAACGTTGAAAAAACTTGAAATGTACCAAAATATTGCGATTTCTGAATACCAAATTGATATAGGAGAGACGAAAGATGCAAAGGTAGCCATTCAAGAAATGAGAAAGAAATATGGCTTATAATTCGATAAATGATAAAAGCACCATTTGGTGCTTTTAGTTGTTTTTGAAGGCTTTTCGAATGTCTAAGATTCCATTCACAAAGAATAATAGGGATACACAAATATCCAACACTTGATTGTTGAATGGTTTTACGACAAAACCAATGATAATGCTACAAAGAATGTTTATAATTCCAAGAAAAATATACATACCTATCTCCTTAATTTCAAATATACCAAAATAAATATCAATGTCAAATCCAGATTAATGTTATAATAGATGCATGCTGATTAATGTATATGTAGAATACAATCGCCTACGCAATACCTTTACATATTCTTGTGATACGGATGTTGAAGTGGGATGTCGAGTCCGTGTTGAATTCAACAATCGTACACTTGTAGGATTTGTCGAAGAAGTGAATGTAGAAAGCGATTTTAAAAATATTAAACCCGTCATTGAAGTCATAGATGAAAAGCCATTATTGAATAACGAATTAAAGTTATTGGCCAATTATATGGCTGATTTTTATGCGAGCTCGAAAGTGACATGTTATAAAACGATGCTGCCACCAGCTCTTCGTCCCTCGAGTAATCATTCGAAAATCATTTATGAAGATTATGCGG
Source organism: uncultured Holdemanella sp. (assembly GCF_934772795.1). Lineage (GTDB taxonomy): Bacteria > Bacillota_I > Bacilli_A > Erysipelotrichales > Erysipelotrichaceae > Holdemanella. The sequence goes on along the minus strand of NZ_CAKVMR010000015.1, from coordinate 37,543 downwards.
TATTGAATGAATCAAGCTTACCTTTAACTACCCGACAAAAAGAAGTGCTATCTAGTTTTACCTATCCATGTAAGATAAGTGAACTTAGAAAAGTCAGTCCTTTGATTACGAAAGTATTATTGGATAAAGGCTATATTACAATTGAAAAAAGAATCAAAGATTCAAATACTTGTGTTCGAGAAATTGTTGATGTGATTCATTCATTAACTTCTGAACAAGAATGCGCAATTCAAACCATTCAAAATACCAATAAGACAGTCTCTTTACTTCATGGAGTGACGGGTTCTGGTAAAACGGAAGTCTTTTTACAATTAGCTGAAGATGTACTAGCATCTGGTAAACAAGTTCTGTTTCTTGTTCCTGAAATTGGTTTAACACCCATGATGATACAAAGAGTGCAGGCGCGCTTTAAACAAAAGATTGCGATTTATCATTCAGGATTGAATGCACAAGAAAAGCTCGAACAATATAATTTAGTGAAGAATCATGAAGTGGATATTGTGGTTGGAACGCGTAGTGCCTGCTTTATGCCGTTTTCTTCTTTAGGCTTGATTTTAATGGATGAAGAACATGATTCAAGCTACAAACAAGATAATACTCCAAGATATCACACACGTGATATAGTCTTATTTCGTGCGGCCTATCATAAGTGTAAAGTTGTTTTGGCAAGTGCTACACCATCTTTGGAATCGTACGCAAGAGCCTATAAAAATGTATATGAACTCATTGAACTAAAAAATCGTATTCATGAAATGCCAGAAATTTGTTTGGTAGATATGAAAAAGGAACGAATCACAAACGGCCTATCGGAAACATTACTTCAAGCTATTCATGAGCGTCTTTCGAAACATGAACAAGTGATCTTACTTTTAAATCGAAGAGGCTATTTACCCGTTGTTCGCTGTAGCGATTGTGGACATGTACGCATATGTCCAGATTGTGGTGTAGCCTTAACCTATCATAAAAATCAGAATGCCTTAGTATGTCATTGTTGTGGAAGACAATTTCCATTTATGGAAGAATGTCCAAGTTGTCATTCTAAAAATTACTTTAAGGCCGGTATGGGAACCGAACGCTTAGAAGAACAGATTCTAGAAATCTTTAAAGATCATCATGTTGTTCGTATGGATGCGGATAGTACGCGTAGAAAGAATGCACATGAAAAGTTGTTAAGAGAATTTGAGGAGTCAGGTGATTTATTGATCGGTACACAAATGGTGGCCAAAGGCTTGGATTTTGAAAGAGTGACCCTTGTTGGCATATTAAATGCGGATGCCACGCTTTGTCGAAATGACTACAGGGCAAGTGAAACGGCATATGAAATGTTAGAACAGGCGAGTGGAAGAAGTGGTCGTGGAAAGCTAAAAGGACAGGTTATGATTCAGACATTTGATCCAGATCACTTTGTGATGCGATGTGTGCAGATGCATGATTACAAGATGTTCTTTAATCAAGAAATGCGTTATCGCCATTTAGGTATGTATCCACCCTATGTGTATTTATGTACTTTAGTATTTACACACTTTGATTTGCGGGAAGCTTACAAACAGGCGAGTGTTGCGAAAGAATATTTTTCATCCATTCGTGTTTTAGGTCCGATTGAAATTCGTATGCAACAAAAGAAACATCGTGTACGCTTGATTTTAAAATCAAAGGATGACAAGTTACTGCATAAGCTTGTTCGGGATTATTTAGATGAAACGAAACAGGTTGTGGATGTGAATATGCATCCAATAATGATGGAGGAATAGAATGAGAAAATGGATATGGAAAGCCTTAGATGAAGTTGTGAATAAAGAAGTCTATTCCAATTTATATTTAAGAAATCACTTACAGGAAGTGGAAGAAAAGGATCGTGCTTTAGCAACACGCATTTTTTATGGAACGATTCAGAACTATCGGTATTGTAAAGAATGCTGGTCAAAGTACGTAAAGAATACATTAAATCCTAAAATGGATGTATTACTGACAATGAGTACATACCAGTTGTTGTTTTTGGATAAAGTACCAAGCTATGCGATTGTCAATGATGCGGTTAATATCGCCAAAAAGATCAATGTGAAATATGCCGGTTTGACAAATGCCGTACTTCATAAAGTGAAGCCAATTGAAACAGATAATGTGGCCTTAAAGTATTCTTTACCAGATTGGCTATATAAGATGTGGGTTTCTCAATATGGCCAAGAAAAAGCTTTAGTGATGGCAAGTGCAAGTGTCAATATATTACCGATGTATGTTCGTCGAAATGTATTAAAGACAAATGAATCTGATTTTGATTTGAATGTGTTTGATTGTGTTCAAGACCCATTATATGTTTATGCGGGTAATGATTATTTTCATCATGACTACTACCAAAAAGGCTATATGAGTGCTCAAGATGAAGGAAGTTTTGCGATTGCAAAGTTTGTAGATCCACATGAAAATGAAACGATTTTAGACTGTTGTGCAGCTCCAGGAACAAAGACGATGGCCATGGCCGAAAGGATGCACAACAAAGGGCATATTGATTCGTATGATCTACATGCACATCGTAAAGATTTGATAGAAAGTGATGCCAAACGCTTAGGTATTGATATTGTACATGCAGGTGTACAGGATGCGACAACATTTAAAAGTTCAGTGTTATATGATCGTATCTTATGTGATGTTCCATGTTCTGGCTATGGCGTATTATCTAGAAAGCCCGATATTAAATTACATATGGTTCCGGAAGATATGGATACATTGATTCCGTTGCAGTATTCTATTCTGAATAATGTAAGTCAATATGTTAAGGCAGGGGGAGTCTTAGTCTATTCCACTTGTACGATGAATAAAAAAGAGAATGAAAAACAAATTGAGAAATTTTTGCGTGCCAATGAAGAATTTAGTCTTGTGGATGAAAAAACCATTTTTAGTGATACAAGACAAGATGGCTTCTATATGGCAAAACTAGTGCGTAAATGATATAATGAACGATAGAAATTGAGGTGCTATTTTGGAAAGTTTATACAATTTAAATTATGATCAAATGTGCGAATATGCCCTAGATCACGGATGGAAATCGTATCGTGGACATCAGATCTTTCAATGGTTGTATCGCAATCGTGTATTCGACATTGATGAAATGAGCAATGTATCAAAGGAAACAAGAGAAATCTTAAAAAAAGATTTTGTCGTGAATCCTTTAGAATTAATAAAAAAACAAGTTTCACATGATGGAACGACAAAATTCTTGTTTAAAACAAGTGATGGAGCCCTATTAGAAAGTGTTATGATGGTCTTCGACTATGGTCGTAGCGTTTGTGTTTCGAGTCAGGTTGGCTGCAACATGGGTTGTGCTTTCTGTGCAAGTGGTTTGACTAAGAAAAAAAGAGATCTAACAAGTGGTGAAATGGTTGCCCAAGTAATGTATGTTCAAAAGGAATTGGATAAAGATAACTTGCGCCTTTCACATATTGTCGTCATGGGTACAGGTGAGCCTTTTGATAACTATGACAATGTGATGAATTTCTTGGCAACTGTAAACCATGATCGTGGTTTAGGCATTGGTTCTAGACATATTACGATTTCAACTTGTGGTATTGTTCCAAGAATCTATGATTTTGCGAATGAACATACACAATACAATTTGGCTATTAGTTTACATGCACCAAATGATGAATTGCGTGATCAATTAATGCCAGTCAACCATGCCTATCCATTAAAAGAGTTGATGGAAGCTGTAAAGTATTATGGTCAGGAAAACAATCGTCGTTTGACATTTGAATATATTTTATTAAATGGTGTCAATGATCGTCCTGAGCATGCCAAACAATTGTCAAAACTTCTTCATGGAATGAATGCATATGTGAATTTAATTCCATACAATGCAGTGGATGAAAAAGGCTTTAAATCGGTAAGTCACGATGAAGCTATGGTCTTCTATGATTTATTGATGAAGAATCATGTTCGTTGCACAATTCGTAAAGAACATGGTAACGATATTGACGCGGCCTGTGGACAATTAAGAATCAAAGAAATTAAAAAGGAAGGAATTTAAGCAGATGAAAGTTTTTGCGAATACAGATGTAGGTCTTGTAAGACAATTAAATGAAGATGATTATTGTATCGCTCATAATGCCAACGATGAATGGATGGCCATTGTCTGTGATGGTATTGGTGGTGCAAAAGCAGGAGAAGTGGCGAGTCATACAGCGGTAATGACGATGTATGAAGCATTTATGAAGTCTCCTGTATTTAAAAAAGATCGTCAGGTCGACAACTGGATTCGTGAAAATTTAAATCAGGCGAATGATTTCATCTATTCAAAAAGCTTAAAAAATCCCAATGAAAGAGGTATGGGGACTACGGCAGTGGGTGTCATCAAAGCTCATATTGGGACGTTTATTTTTAATGTGGGAGACTCAAGAATCTATGCGGATTATAATAATGAATTGATTCAAATGAGTGAAGATCATAGTGTCATAGCCCAATTATTAAAAGAGGGTAAGATTACTTTGGATGAGGCTAAGTCGCATCCACAAAAAAACACATTAACAAATGCCTTAGGTGTATGGCATGTTTTCCGTATTGATATCAATAAGATTGAAAATACATATAAATATTTATTGATTTCGAGCGATGGATTACATGGATATGTTGAAAAGAAAGTGATTTCGGATATTGTACATGATCCAACTCTTTCTTTACAGGAAAAGACAGAAACACTGATTGCCAGAGCCAATCAATCAGGTGGTTATGATAACTGCACAGTTATCTTAATGGAGAATGATGGAGAATAATAACTATGATGATGGAACAAATAGCGAACCGCTATGAGATCTTGTCTTTGATTGGTCAGGGTGGAATGGCGGATGTCTATAAGGCGAAGGATACGATATTAAATCGTATCGTGGCAATTAAAGTTCTACGTGATAAATTAAGTGGGGATGCGATGGCATTAGTACGCTTTCAACGTGAGGCAAGTGCAGCCAGTCGTTTATCTCATCCAAATGTTGTAGATATATATGATGTTGGTGAATATGAAGGTATGCACTATATTGTCATGGAATATATTCGTGGTCGAACTTTAAAAGATTTGATTGCGCAACGCGGAGCTTTAGATGTGGATGAAGCCATTGGCATTATGAAACAATTGATCAGCGCAATTGATCATGCGCACGATCATAATATTATTCATCGTGATATCAAGCCGCAAAATGTGTTGGTAAAAGACGATGGTACGATTAAAATTACAGACTTTGGGATTGCGGTAGCCCATGGTTCTGTGCAGCTAACGTATAATAATACGGTTATGGGTTCAGCTCATTATTTAGCGCCAGAAACAACACAGGGTAAAGAACCAAATGCACAAGTGGATATTTATTCATTGGGTATTGTATTCTATGAACTATTAACAGGGCATGTTCCTTTTACTGGTAAGACGCCAACTGAGATTGCGATCAAGCATTTGCGTAAACCAATGCCTTATGTGCGTGATTTCAATCCGGATATTCCGCAGTCTGTTGAAAATATTATTTTAAAGGCGACCGCTAAAAGTTTAGAGGATCGTTATGTATCTTGTAAAGAAATGCTTTATGATTTGATGCATTGCATGGATATAGAATATCGTGATATGAAGCGTATCAAGGTGGATACAAGTCCGAATAAAGAATTGATGAAATACGATAATGGGCATATTGATTTTGAGGATGAAGAGTCTGAAAAAGAAGAGAAGAAAAAACGCAATTGGATTCCAGCTGTCATGATTAGTGCAGCGGTTGTGATTTCCATTGTCGTACTTGTATTGATTGCCAGTATTACAGGCATTATTAGAATCAGTGGCTTTTTAGGCTATCAAACGATGCCAGATGTAGTGGATTTGACGCCGGATGAGGCAATCGATGTGTTGCAGGATGCGCATTTTAATACTTCAAGAGTCACATATGTCTATAAGGCGAATGATAAGTATGAAAAGGGAAAAGTCATTAAGGCTTCTTATAAAGAGGGTGAAGTGATTTTAAATGATGCGAAAATCGTTTTAACTGTTTCTAAAGGATCTACCTATTTAGTACCGGACTTTACAGATGGCTTGTATTCGGAGGCTGCTTATGAATTGGAGCAAAATTGTCCAAATGTGCAGATTGAAGTGGAATATGAAGGATCAAAAGACATGGATCCAGGCATTATTTTAGAACAAAAGGGGTTAACGCCAGGAAAACGTATTGATCCAGATAGTAAGGAAACAATTACTTTTGTGGTCAGTACCTATCCTTCGATTGTGATTCCTTCAGATTTGATTGGTCAAGACGTATTGGATGCCAAAGATGAGTTGAATGATTTAGGAATTGCGGTTGTCTTGAGCCATATTGAAAATGGACAGGGCAGCAATAAGGTCATGAGTGTATCGCCGGATGTTGGAACTGAATATGTACAGGAAGGAACAAACAGTGTAGTAACACTGTATTATGATTAATATGCAGCAAGGAAGAATTATAAAAATTATTTCGAATCAATATACGATTCAAAATGAAAAAGAAGAAATCATGGCCAAACCAAGAGGGAAGATGCGCCAGCATGAAGCACCTGTCGTTGGAGATTTTGTCGAATATGAAAAGATTGAAGATTCGTATCGTATTCATAAGGTATTGCCACGAACAAATCGTCTTTTAAGACCGGCCATCGCGAATGTGGATCAGGCTTTGATTGTCACAAGTTTAAAAGATCCAGACTATTCTTGTCACTTGTTAAATCGTTTGATCTTCTTGGTAGGCTTAGCGGGTGTTAAGCCAGTGATTTGTGTGACGAAGCTAGATCTTCTTGAAAATCCAGAAGAAATATTGGCGGATCTAGAAAAATATAAAAAGGCCGGATATGATGTGGTCTTCTCAAATCCTGGTAGTGATGATAAAGAGCTACAGGACATTTTAAATGGAAAAGTGTCTGTTTTATGTGGTCAGTCTGGAGCGGGAAAAAGTTCTTTGTTGAATCGTCTAAATCCAGATTTTGAATTACAGACACAAGCTATTTCTAAAGCTTTGGGTCGTGGTAAACATACTACGCGCTATTGTCAGCTGCACCATGTGTGTGATGGTTTAGTGGCAGATACGCCTGGTTTTTCAAGCTTAGATTTTACAAGATTAGACACTTCGTATTTAGATGAATGTATTCTTGATTTTAAACCATATATTCATACTTGTCGTTTTAAAGACTGCAAGCACTTGAATGAGCCGGATTGTAAGATCAAAGAGGCTGTTGAAAATGGAGATATCAATCCGTCTATTTATGAGGATTATAAAAATATTATGGAAGAAAGAGGTAAAAAACAATGAATTCAATCGTAATTGCACCTTCAATTTTATCTTTGGATTATTCCAATGTGAGTGCACAATTAGAAATTTTAAAAGAATCTAAGGCAGAGTGGTTACACTTTGATGTGATGGATGGTCATTTCGTACCGAATTTAACGTTTGGACCTGATATTTTAAGAGGTTTTAAAAAGGCTTGTCCATTATTTATGGATGTGCATTTAATGGTCGAAGATCCAGAAACGTATGCGCCTATCTTTATTAAAAACGGAGCGGATCTAGTCACTTTCCATACAGAAGCTTTAAATAATGATTTGACTCGTATTCAAAAGTTGTTGGATGAAATTCATAGTTTGGGCGCAAAAGGTGGTATTGTCGTAAAACCAAATACGGCGATTGAACCTTTTGAAAGTGTACTTGAATCTTGTGATCTTGTCTTAGTTATGAGTGTTGAGCCTGGTTTTGGTGGCCAGAAATTTATGGCGGATATGCTTAAAAAAGTAGAGTGGTTAAAAGAAAAGCGTGAAGCATTAAACCTATCCTATCGTATTGAAATTGATGGTGGTATCAACCAGGATACATTTAGATTGGCATTAAATGCGGGGTGTGACACATTGGTTGCGGGCAGCTACGTATTTAAGAATGATATCGCAAAGACAATTGAAGGTATGCTTGAATAAATGACTTGTGCTGTTTTAATTACACCACTCGTTGATATTGTGCCAAAAATTAAAAATTGTGATTATATCGGCGTCGATGCCGGAGCATTAAAAATTATTGATCAGGGTTTTCCCATTAAAATGGCAGTGGGAGACTTTGATTCTTTAAGTGAAGAAGAATTTAAACGAATTACATGTCCAATCGAAAGACATCCGATCATGAAGGATGAAACGGATTCAGAGCTTGCGATTCGTTTGTGTAAAGATTATGATACGATCTATTTATATGGTGGTATGCAAGGAAGAATCGATCATACGATTGCGAATATTCGCTTGGCGATGTATCGTTTTCAAAATTTAGTGTTGATTGATGAGCATCAAAAAATATCGGTTATGAATGCGGGAGTTCATGAAATTGATGATTCATATCATCATATTTCGTTCTATCCTATTACAGAGGGTGTGCTTTCTTTATCGGGATTTTTATATCCATTAGATAAAAGACGTATTCATATCGAAGAAATATATACGACTAGTAATTCTTTAATAGGGAAAAAGGGAATCGTTCGTGTGGATGAAGGCAGCTTTTTATGTGTACAATCCAACTGGAGGTAGTCTATGTTCTATGATGTAGCTATGAACTTTGTGATTGGAACCATATTAATGGTTGCGGGAGCCATCATGATATGGATTCCCAATCGTATTTTTACCGGAATCTTAATCGCATCCATTGTATTTTTATGTGTCAATGGGGTGGTTTTATTTATTCGTTTTGTGAAGAATAAGAAGAATAAAGATTTTTTCTTTTCCATATTTTCTTTTGCGTTTATGTTTTTCTTAATGAACTTTCGTTATCTTCCACAATGGATCTTGAGAGTCAACTTTGGTGGATATTGTATTCTTTGTGGTTTTGCCTGTTTCGTTCAGCTAGTGATTAATCAAATCAATCATATCAAGGGAAACTTCTTTAACTTTGTGTTTAGCTTTATTTATATTTTCTTTGGCTTCTATTTATTATTGAATCCAGACTTTCATACTGATCTCTTAATGCGTGCTTTTGGCATTTATTTTATGATCTTAGGTACACGTTATTTAGGGGATGGCTATGAAGGCATTAATCCTTTGACAAAATATAAATGGAAACGAAAAATAAGAATCACGCTTCCAGCTTTTCTTTGTGCTTTCGTTCCAGATGCGGCTTTGACAAGTATCAACCGGTATTTGGAGGATGGTAAGCCTGAAGATTTGAATACGTATAAGAATAATGAGGTTGTGCGTTTAAAGGTGATTGTGCATGTAGGGCCCAAGGGCTTTCAAAAGGTAGGGCACATTTGTTTTGCGTATGATGATATTGTTTATAGTTATGGAAATTATGATAGTGATTCCTTTCATTTAAATCAGACGATTGGGGATGGTATTTTCTTTACGGTGCCATTAGAAAAATACATTCCAAATATGATTTCGGCCGAAAACAATTCCATTTTTGAATATGGTATTTATACAACACCAAAACAGAATGAGATGATTGAAAAAGAAATTGAAAAGATTCGTCAGAATGGGTATCGATGGTATACAAAGATTGAAAAAGAAGATGGGTATGATCGTTTTAGTGAATATGAAATGGATTACCCGAGTCGTCTACATTATCGTACGGGAGCTAAGTTATATAAGGTGAAGAGTGGTAAATTCCATATTTATTGGGCTTTAGGTGATAATTGTGCTTCTTTTACCGATTTAGTTTTGGGAACTTTAGGTGCGGATGTATTGAGTATTCGTGGTATTATTAGTCCGGGAACGTATTTGGATTGGCTTCAAAAAGAGTATTTGAAGAAGAACAGTCCCATCGTATTTAGACGTATATATAAGGAATGGGATAGCGAGTGATGAATGGATATTTTTATGTATTAACGACAATTGATATTTTCGTTCTTTGTTTCATGTGCATATTGACGCGATTAAGTGAATCGTTAAATAAGAAACAAAAGCGTGGCTTTCTATTTGCGTTTGGATTGATTGCGTTTATTTCATTATTAGAGGTTGTCACTTTAAAAGTTGATGGTTTACCAATAAAATATCGTTGGGTAAATATAGTATCGAACTATCTTGGCTTTGGCCTTACACCATCGGTTTGTATATGCTTGGTATATGTCTTGGATAAAAAGACAAGGCTTAGGTGGGAATTTAAATTGGCGATTTTATGTGAGATCCTATATCTTTTGATTCTAGCTATATCGATTCCGTCTGGACTTGTATTTTCAGTCAGTCAAGAAAATATATATTCTAGGGGGCATTATTTCTTTATTTATATATTTGCGTATTTTATATCTATATTCTATTTATCTTTATCTACGATCTTTGTCTCAAAACAGTTTCAAAATCGCAGTAAAGCCTTGATCTATCCTTTAATGATCTTCTTGGTTGCAGAAACCATCATTCAAATCTTAGTTCCAGAACTTCATGTGAGCTGGCTTTGCGTCACTTTACTTTCGGTTTTATATTTTATTTATTGTAGTGAAATGTGGAATCAGTTAGATGGTTTGACAGGATTATTAAATCAGAATAGTTTTTTGAATCGTTGTGAAGAAATGAATTATACAAATGGTATGTTGATTGTGTTTGATGTGGATGATTTTAAACATGTCAATGATGTGTATGGCCATGTCAAAGGGGATTTGTGTTTAAGTATGATTGCGGATTGTATTAAAAAGGCATATGCCAAGTATGGATATTGTTACAGAATTGGTGGCGATGAATTCTGCGTATTATTAAAGAATAGTCGAAATGAAGAGGCGTGTTCTGTACAGTTTGAAAGTTTCATAAAAAAGAAACGTAGTAAATATACATACTTGCCTTCTGTATCGTATGGTTCAGCCTTGTTGTTGACGGGAGATATTGTAAGTGTTAAGGATTTGGCAGATCAAAATATGTATTTAAATAAAATGAAACATAAAAAGCAGCAGTGATTGAGTAATCGCTGCTGTTTTAAGGTATAAGCCAAGTTATCAAATCGACAAGCCAAGAAATGAAATTCAATCCTTTCTTGATTTCATTATTATATTGATGGGATTGAATCATTTCATCTTTGGTGAAACCTTTTTGTGTAAGAGTTTCGATTTCTTTTTCGCTGAGTCCCTTGTTGAATAGTTCATCTTTATCTTTCTTGTTCATATTTAGAGTATAACATAAAAGAAAAAAAGAAGAGTTATCTCTTCTTTTTTATCTTATGCATAATTTTTTTTAAGGATCCTAATTATCTAAAATTAAATAGCGTTTTGTTTCTTCAAAGTTTTTAATGTTCTAGCTGAAACACGGATAGTTTGTGGCTTTCCATCAACTACAACACGAACTTTTTGAAGATTCACGTTCCATTTACGGCGAGAAGCACGCATTGAGTGAGAACGTTTATTTCCAGATAAAGGACCTTTTCCAGATACTGCACATACTCTTGACATCTTAATGTCCTCCTTTTTCTTTCATTTACGCAATCGCTTAACTATAATACCATTAACAAGCCCTTATTTCAACCCCTGAATTAAAATTTGTTCAAGACTCAATAGAATGTTATAATGATAATGTTTTAAAAAAAGAGGAGACGATGGAATGTTGAATTCAAATTGCTTGATAATCTTAGGTATGTGTTTGGTTACACATGCGATTATGTTAGTGATCATGCCTGGATTGATTGATTATTTACATAAAATTAAGTTTGGACAAACCGAAAGAGAAGAAGGTTTGGCAAGTCATAAAAAGAAGAATGGTACGCCAACTATGGGTGGACTAGCCTTCATTATTGTACCAACACTTGTTTATATTATAGGTTCTTTCTTTACTCCATTCAAACTGGATATGAATACGATCATTATTCTACTTGCCTTTGTAGGATATGGTGTTGTTGGATTTATTGATGATTATATTATTGTAGTACAAAAGAATAATGAGGGGTTAAAACCAGCTCATAAGTTCTTGCTTCAGTCGATTTTAGCTGTTGTGTTTTTCTTCTTGTATCGTACAAGTTCAACAACTAATATTTGGATTCCAATTTTTGATGTCACAATCGATTTATCATGGTTTTACTTTATCTTAGTATTCTTTATGTTTACAGCTGAAACGAATGCCGTAAACTTAACGGATGGTTTAGATGGATTGTGTGCAGGTCAAATGGTGATTGCGCTTATTCCATTTGTGGTATTCGCATGGATGCAAGGATTATATAATGTGGTTTGTTTGATTTGTCTAGTGATCTTTGCGTTACTTGGCTATTTGAAGTTTAATAAGCATCCAGCTCAAATCTTTATGGGGGATACGGGATCATTAGCTTTGGGTGGCTTGATTGCGGCTGTCGCCATGGTTTTAAAACAAGAAATTTTATTGATTATTATTGGTTTTGTTTTTGTTGCAGAAGTTTGCAGCGTTATTATACAGGTTACGTATTATAAAAAAACACATAAGAGAATTTTCAAGATGGCGCCTTTGCACCACCACTTTGAAATGTGTGGATGGCCGGAAGAAAAGGTTGTTTCTCGTTTCAGACTTGCCGGTGTTATCTTTGCGATTCTTGGACTTGTTTTGGGGGTAATGTAGAATGGAAACTGTATTAGTCATAGGGGCTGCCCGTAGTGGGATTGCCGTTAGTAAATTATTATTAAAGAATGGATATCATGTTGTTTTAACGGATTCGAATGAAGTAAAAGAAAAAGCAGAATTAGAATCACTAGGTATTGAAGTGTTTGATGAAGGGCATCCAGATTCATTAAAAGAAAAGAAGTATGCGTTTATTGTGAAGAATCCGGGTATTCCGTATCGTGTTCCTTTTGTACATTATTTTGTGGAACAAAACGCTAAGATCTATACAGAGATTGAAGTGGCGTATCGTTATGCCAAGAACTTTAATTATGCAGCTGTAACAGGTACAGATGGTAAGACAACCGTAACGACGTTATTATATGAGATGTTGAATCGTCAAAAGAAGAGTTTGGTTGCCGGAAACATTGGTACACCTTTGTGTGAATTGGCTTTAGAATATACGGATGAAGACTATAATGTAGCTCTTGAATTAAGTAATTTCCAATTGTTGGGAATTGAGACATTTAGACCGCATGTATCTACAGTGACAAATTTAGCACCAGATCACTTGGATTATATGGATAGTTTAGAGGCGTATTATGAAAGTAAGATGCGTATTTATGAGAACACAAATGCGGATGATTATTTTATTCGTAATGTGGATGATGAAAATGTAGTGAAGTATGCGCAAAACATTCCTTGTCATGTGATTGATTTTTCTTTGAAGAGAAAAGATGTCGATTTATATAAAGATGATAAGTTTGCCTATTATAAAGATACACAATTGTTTACTATATCGGATTTAAAGATCGTTGGTGAATTCAATTGTGGCAATGCGATGATGGCAAGTTGTATGGCTTATTTGATGGGTGTTTCTTTATTCAATATTCAGGAAGTGATTCGTGAATTTAGTGGTGTAGAACATCGTATTGAATATGTAGATACAATTGATAATGTTCGTTTCTATAATGATTCAAAGGCTACAAATACGCATGCGGCTTGTGCGGGTTTATCTGCGTTTGAAAAGAATGTAATTCTACTTTGTGGTGGTAAAGATAAACATATTTCTTTTGATGATTTGAAACAATATGATGGTGTAGTGAAGAAATGTATTTCTTTTGGTCAGACAAAAGATAAGTTTAAAGATATCTTCACAAGTCAAATGAGTGTTGAAACCATGAAGGATGCGTTTGAAAAAGCTGTATTACTAGCTAAGCCTGGTGATATTGTCTTATTGTGTCCTGCATGTTCTAGTTTTGATCAGTTTAAAAATTATGAGATTAGGGGCGAAATTTTTAAACAGATGGTTCATGATTATGCAGCGAAAAGGAATGAAGAATGACATTCTTATCTAGTATTGTCAAAACAATCGTATTAGGAATCATACAGGGGATAACAGAATGGCTGCCGATTTCTTCGACAGGACATTTAATTTTATTTGCGAGTATTTGGCCACTTGAACCGGCTACTTTCTTTGAAGTGTTCAAGGTGGTTATTCAGTTTGGAAGTATTTTAGCGGTTTTAGTGTTGTACTATCAGAAGTTGAATCCTTTTGATTCAAGAAAGTCCGCTAAAAAAAAGAAACAGACTTTACAACTTTGGTCTAAGGTAATTGTGGGTGTCATTCCAGCTGCCGTTATTGGCTTATTGTTGGATGATATTATCGAAGGGTATTTGTCGGCAAACTTTGTGATTGCGGTGGCATTGATTGCGTATGGTATTATTTTTATCTTGGTTGAGAAGAATCCAAGACAAGAAAAGATTGAAACGATTGAACAAGTTGATTATGTATCGGCTTTAAAGATTGGTTGCTTTCAATGTCTAGCCTTGATTCCAGGAACTTCAAGAAGTGGAGCTACAATTTTGGGCGGCTTATATTGTGGTTGTTCTAGAACGGTCGCAAGTGAATTCTCGTTTTTCTTGGCCATTCCTGTCATGTTTGGGGCGAGTCTTTTAAAGGTCATCAAATATTTTATAAAGGTTGGTTTATTTAGTTTTGGACAATTGTTCTTATTACTATTGGGAACGTTTGTGGCTTTTGTGGTGAGTTTATTCGCAATCAAAGCCTTGTTGAACTATGTAAAGAGCCATGATTTTACAATCTTTGGATGGTACCGCATTATTTTAGGTATCTTTGTGATTTTATTTTTCTATGTGATGTAAAGAGGGTTATAGTAATGAATGAATTTGATTTGCATATGCATTCATGTTATTCGGGGGATGGTCAGTTTACGCCTGAAGAATTGATTGGAATAGCAAAAGAAAGAGGATTAAAAACCATTGCGTTAAGTGATCATGACTGTATCAGTGGTGTGAAGGAAATGATCAAGCTTGGCAAGGAAGCGGATATTGAAGTGATTCCTGCCATTGAGTGTTCGACAAGTATTGGATATACAGATGTACATTTACTAGGATATGGTATTGATTTAGAGGAACCATATTTTCAAAACTTAATGGAAAGAACGCAAGTAAAATCTAGAAATGCATTTTCAACGCGTTGTGATAAATTAAGAGCAAAGTATGGTGTTGAGATTGATGAAGAGGCTGTCTTAAAAGAGGCAAATGGTAAGAATCCTTGGTTTGTGATGTGTACGCATATGTTCAATGATCCTCGTTATCAAGATATTCCAGATTTTAAGGATTATATTCCGGGTGGTAAAAGAAGTGATCCGGCACCAGTGAATTTCTTTTGGGATAAATGTCAATATGGATCCGATTTATTCGTATATGTACCAATGCCTGATTTTGTAGAATCGGTTAAAAAGATTCATGAGGCTGGTGGACTTGCGGTTGTAGCACATCCTTTTAATACTTTTTATAAGAATGATGAGATGTTGAAGGTGTTATTGGATGCTGGAGTGGATGGTATTGAAGCTTATAGTAATTATCATACGCCTGAACAGAATGTATATTATGAAAAGCTAGCGAAGGAACATCATTTATTGATTACTTGTGGAAGTGATTTCCATGGGGAGAAAAAGCCAAGTATTCAAATGGGTGAGTATGGTTTGGATAAAGATGGTTCTTTATGGCTAGAACAATTTAAGGAAAAACTAAAGGCAGCTAGATCATTCTAGCTGCCTACATTGTGAATAGGAATGTAAATAGAATACAATAGCTTAATAGATTGTTGGAACGACTAACTCGAAATAGAGATTGGTGTCCCATTTCTGTGATGGCACAGAATTTATCTACAGCTTGAATGATCCATCCAACACTTGTGCTTGGATGGCTTGTTTTTAATGGCCACATGTGATGTAGAATGGCATCATCAATGGTTGGATTGGTTACTGTGATGTTTTTTGCGTTCTCAAGGGCAATGATTGGATGAATCATCGCATGATTTCCTTCAAGAGGACGTTCGTCATTGGTTTTCCAATCGTAGTAATATAGATCGTGTAATAAACCGGCGCGTGCTGCGCTATAGGCGTCAAGGCCGAATTTTCTACAAATCAAAAAGGAATAATAAGAAACGTTTAAAGAATGTTGAAAGCGAGATGTAGCCAAGTGTTGGCTGCATTTTTTTAGTGCTTGCACTTCTTGTGTATCAATTAAGTCTGATATTGTATCAAAATATTCTTGTGCAATGTCAGTATCTTGTAGTTGTAAATTGATTCTTGATAAAATAGCTTTTTCCATTTCTTGACCTCACTAGGGAAGAATATAGCACATATAAATTTAAGATACAACTATTTCTTTTAAACCTAGTAATATGATATAATTAGTTGAAGGAGGCTATTATTATGGTAATTTTATATACTTCTCCAGGTTGTGCGAGTTGTCGTAAGGCAAAACAATGGTTAAAGGACAACCAAATTGAATTTGTTGAAAAGAATATATTTACTTCATTATTGAAGGAAAGTGAAATTAAATATTTATTGTCGCGATGCGAAAATGGAACGGAAGATATTATTTCGGTTCGTTCAAAGGCATTCCAGGCGCTTCAAAAAGATATTGATGATTATTCAATGAAGGAATTAGTGACTTTGATTCAGGAAAATCCATCCATTCTAAAAAGACCGATTCTTTTATCGGAAAAGAGTCTTGTGGTTGGATATGATGATGATGAGATCACAACAATGATGCCGGCACAATTAAGAACAGTCGTAGACAATGCGTGTACAGATGCTTGTCCAAACTATTCTGTTTGTGGTAAGTGTAGAGAGCGTGCAAGTGTGAACTAGAGGATTCTAGTTCTTTTTTTTGGCTTTTAGATTTGAAATGTGTGTTATAAAGTGGTAAATTATTTCGTTTAGAACGAAACGCAAACGAAATGAAGTTGATGTATTTCGCTTAAACAGATATACTTAGAGTAGAAGTATGTTTAGGAGGTGCTGTATGGGCTATATATCTTGTGAATCTGCCGCAAAAAAGATGGGTGTATCGATTCGTAGAATTCAGCAGATGTGTAAACAAAAAGAAATAGTTGGTGCAATAAAAGATGGACGTAATTGGCTGATTCCAGATAATGCGATTTTAGGTCCTAAAAAGCCTTTACCAATTGGTGTATCTGATTTTAAGTCAGCAACAACGAATTATTACTATGTTGATAAGACGTTATTGATTCGTGACTTTTTGAATGCGTTGCCGATGGTATCTCTTTTCACGCGTCCAAGGCGTTTTGGAAAAACATTGAATATGGATATGTTGCGTGTGTTTTTTGAAAAAACACCGGAGGATACATCTATTTATTTTAAGGATAAATATATTTGGCAATGTGGGGATTATTACACGAAACATCAGGGCCAATATCCTGTAATATTTTTGTCTTTTAAAGATATTAAATGTTCGTGTTGGCATGAGACTTTTCAAAAAATCAGTAAATTAATTTCTTTAGAGTTTATGCGTCATGATGAATTGGAAAGCAGTACTGTACTAAGTTCATACGAAAAAGAACAGTATCATCGTTTTGCGAGTGAAGGCATGAATGAGGTTGACTGTCAAATGGGACTTCAACTTTTATCTTTATTGCTTCACAAGCATTATGGAAAAGAGTGTGTCATTATTATTGATGAATATGATACGCCTATTCAACAAGGTCATCTTTGTGATTTTTATATTGATATTGTAAATTTTATGCGCAATTTCTTTTCGGGTGGTCTAAAAGACAATCCACACTTGGCTTTTGGCTTTCTAACAGGCATTTTAAGAGTCGCAAAGGAAAGTATCTTTAGTGGAATGAACAATTTAAAAACCAATTCGATATTAGACGATAGTTATAGTTCATATTTTGGCTTTACAAAAGATGAAGTCAAAGACATGCTTGAATATTATGAATATGAAGATAAATATCAAGAAATTTGCGAATGGTATGATGGATATTGTTTTGGGAACACCGAGATATTTAATCCTTGGTCAGTAATCAATTATATTTCAGATCAGTGCTTTCCTAAGGCTTTTTGGCAATCGACGGGTAGTAATGATATCATTGGTGAAATCATCGGTGCTGCAACACCTGAAATTAATGAGAATTTATATAAATTATTATGTGGAAATACAATCACCACTTATATAGATACAAGTGTGATCTATCCTGAGGTTCAAAGTAATCCTTATAGTATTTATAGTTTCTTATTGGTTGCGGGGTATTTAAAGGTGGCGGCAATATATCCGCAAAATGATGGGAATTATATGTGTGATGTGGCAATTCCAAATAAGGAAATCGCATTTGTGTATGAAAAAGAGGTGTTGAATCGTACAAACCAAAATAATGTTTCGATTTCAGTTCATCAAGCTATCTTTTCTAAGGATGCAAATAAACTGCAATCTTTACTAGAAAATTTCATGTTGAAAAGTATATCAACTATGGATGGAGCTAGTGAAGCGTTTTATCATGGTATGATGCTTGGATTATGTGCTGTACTAGGTAGTCAATATCAAGTTAGATCGAATAGAGAATCTGGCTTAGGTCGGTTTGATATTGAATTGTTGCCTATGGTAAAGAATATGCCGGGATTTATCTTTGAGTTGAAGCATACAAAAGATATGAATATTGATTTAGATTCACTTGCTGATAGTGCACTTCGACAGATTGATAATATGAAATATGATGCAGAATTAAAAGCTTTTGGCGTCGATGATATTGTAAAGATTGGTATTACGTTTAGACAAAAAAGTGCGGTTGTTAAGCGTGGATAAACCTATTGGTGAAAGCTAATAGGTTTTTATTTGTGAAATTTCAAAAAAAACTATCACTATGTTAATTTGTGTGCTATAATTATTTACACATGTAAACGGTTACAAAAGGAGGTAAAATATATGGATAAAAAATATGTCTATGAATTTAATGAAGGCGATGAAACGATGCGTGAATTGTTAGGTGGTAAAGGTGCCAACTTAGCTGGAATGTCTAAACTTGGAATGCCTGTGCCTTATGGATTCACAATCACTACAGAAGCTTGTAACCAATATTATGAAGATAATGAAACTATCAATGATGGTATTAAAGCTCAAATTATGGAATATCTAGATTTATTAGAAAAGAAGTCTGGAAAAAAATTAGGGGATGAAGCCAATCCTTTATTAGTATCTGTTCGTTCTGGGGCACGTGCAAGTATGCCTGGTATGATGGATACTATTTTAAATTTGGGTATGAATAAAACAGTTGCCGAAACAGTCGCAAACTTGACTAATAATGAGCGTTTCGCATACGATTCATATCGTCGTTTTATTCAAATGTATTCAGACGTTGTTATGGGGTTGAGTAAAAAGCGTTTTGAAGAAATCATCGATGAAGTAAAGGCTGAAAGAGGCATTACAGATGATTTGGATTTGAATGCAGAGGATATGAAGAAATTAGTAGAATTATTTAAAGCATTCTACAAAAATGAATTGAAATCAGAATTCCCTGAAGATCCAAAAGAACAATTGATGGGAGCTATTGAAGCGGTATTCCGTTCTTGGAATAACCCTCGTGCTATTTACTATCGTAAGATGAATGATATCCCTTCAAGCTGGGGAACTGCTGTTAACGTACAAATGATGGTATTTGGAAATATGGGTAATGATTGTGGTACAGGTGTTGCCTTTACACGTAATCCAAGTACGGGTGAAAATAAATTGTATGGTGAATTCTTAATGAATGCACAAGGTGAAGATGTTGTTGCGGGTATTCGTACACCTCAAAAGATCGATCAATTAAAAGAAGTAGCTCCAAGTGCATATGATGATTTTGTAGCTATTACTAAGAAATTGGAAACGCACTATCGTAATATGCAAGACATGGAATTTACTATTGAAAAGGGTAAATTGTTCATGTTGCAGACACGTAATGGTAAACGTACTGCACAGGCTGCCTTAAAGATTGCGTGTGATATGGTGGATGAAGGCATGATTACTATAGATGAAGCTTTAATGATGGTTGAGCCTAAACAATTAGATTCATTACTTCACCCAATGTTTGATACGGATGAATTAAAGAAAGCTGAACCAATCGCAACTGCATTACCAGCAAGTCCAGGTGCTGCTTGTGGTCAAATTGTATTTAGTGCAGAAGAAGCGATTCAAGAAGCAAGTCGTAATCACAAAGTTATCTTAGTTCGTCTAGAAACAAGTCCAGAAGATATTGAAGGTATGCACGTATCTCAAGGTATCTTAACTGTTCGTGGTGGTATGACAAGTCATGCTGCCGTAGTTGCTCGTGGTATGGGTGCATGCTGCGTAAGTGGTTGTGGCGATATCAAGATGCATGATGATGAAGGCTATTTCGAAATTGATGGTGTGAAATATCACCGTGGAGATTGGATCAGTTTAGATGGTTCAACTGGAAATATCTATGGTAGTGCTATAAAAACCGTTCCTGCAAGTATTTCAGGAGACTTTGAACGTTTTATGAACTGGGCGGATGAAAGACGTACATTAAAAGTTCGTACAAATGCCGATACACCACATGACGCAAAACAAGCTCATGAATTTGGTGCGCAAGGTATTGGTCTAGTTCGTACGGAACACATGTTCTTTGAGGGGGATCGTATTAAAGCGGTTCGTGAAATGATTGTTAGTAAAACAGCTGCACAAAGACGTGTTGCCTTAGAAAAAATCTTGCCTATGCAAAGAAGTGACTTTGAAGGAATCTATGAAGCTATGGAAGGTCTACCAGTGACTATTCGTTACTTGGATCCACCTTTACATGAATTCTTACCTACAAACTCTTATGATATTACACAATTGGCTAAAGATATGCACATTGGTTTGGATGAATTGAAATCTGTTATTTCTAGCTTACACGAATTCAACCCTATGATGGGTCATCGTGGATGTCGTTTGGCTATTTCATATCCTGAAATTGCTGAAATGCAGACAACAGCTGTTATTCAGGCTGCATTAGCTGTCAATGAAAGACATCCAGATTGGAAGATTGAACCTGAAATCATGATTCCATTAGTTGGTGATGTTGCTGAACTTCGTTTTGTGAAGAAAGTTGTATGCGATGTAGCTGACAAATTGATTCAAGAATCAGAATTTGATATGAAGTATCATGTTGGAACAATGATTGAAATTCCTCGTGCTGCATTATTGGCAGATGAAATCGCAAAAGAAGCCGAATTCTTCTCATTTGGTACAAATGACTTAACTCAGATGACATTTGGATTCTCAAGAGATGATGCAGGTGGATTCTTACAAGATTACTATGACAAGAAAATCTTTGAATCAGATCCATTTGCGCACTTAGATCAAAGAGGTGTTGGAAAACTTGTTAAGATGGCGACAGAACTTGGAAGACGTACGCGTCCAAATATTAAATTAGGTATTTGTGGAGAACATGGTGGTGATCCAGCAAGTATTGAATTCTGTCACAGAGTTGGATTGAACTACGTATCTTGTTCACCATATCGTGTACCAATCGCTAGACTTGCTGCGGCACAAGCTGCGATTAAATTCGATAAATAACACACTTAGGAGTTGATGAATTTCAACTCCTTTTATATGTTACGTGTCGTTTAGTGTGATTATTATTAAAATATTCGTGTAATTTCCGGTGTATTTTTATCGATATTTGACACTAAACTACACGATCTTATCGTAAAGAGAAAATATAAAAAATAGATGTGAATCATTATAAATTTTAGTATACTGATTTTGAGGTATTTAAAATGGATTATGTATATGTCACAAAAGAAAATATAGAACAAGAACACATTTGTTGTGCAATTAGTAGTAATTCAGATGAGCAAGTAAGATCTAAAAAGGATTGGTTGACAGATCGTTTTGAGGATGGGCTTGTCTTTATAAAATCAGTCTTGAGAGGGAAATGTTTTATAGAATATATTCCGGCAAAGAATGCGTGGATTCCAATTGATGCAGATAATTATATGTATATAGATTGTTTATGGGTTTCTGGATCATTAAAGGGACATGGATATTCGAATGAATTATTGAATATGTGTATTGAGGATAGTCAAAAGAAGGGGATGGATGGTATTTGTATCTTATCTACAAAAAAGAAAATGCCATATCTTGCCGATCCTAAATTTCTTGCGTATAAAGGTTTTAAAGTGTGTGATGAAGCGAGTAATGGTATTCAATTGTGGCATTTAAGCTTTAAGGATTCTGTTTTACCTAAATTTAAATCTTGTTCGAAAGATTGTCATATATCTGAATCAGGCTTTGTCTTATATTATACGAATCAGTGTCCTTTTAATGCGAAATATGTACCAATTGTTGAACAAGTAGCTAAGGAACATAACATTTCATTTAAAGTGATTCATTTAGATACAAAAGAAAAGGCGCAAAATGCGCCAACACCTATTACTACCTATGCTTTATTTTATAATGGGGAGTATGTGACAAATGATGTAATGAATGAAAAGAAGTTTTTAAAGCTTTTATCGAATTTGGGGTTGTAGTGTTACAAACCTTTATTATTTGACAGTATGATTTTGAATAATAGATAAAAAATTGATTTTGTATGTTTTCATGAATGAATTCCTCCTTGCACTTTAGTGTGTTTTGTACTAGAATTTTAGATGTAGTAAATAAATCTGGGGAGCTATTGCTGAGAGGAAGTTCGACTTCGACCCATTAAACCTGACGGATAATGCCGGCGTAGGAAGTATAGATGTTTTTTTTGACCTGTCTTTTTACGTTGCAGGTCTTTTTATTTTATTGCCTTACTGTAGGGGAGCGCCTAGAGTATAGAAAACAAGCGAGGGAGCCTGAATGGACAGGATGAGAGAGGACTGTTTGTCTAATACCGAAACCACAGATGGTTTTTTGCGTGTTTTCTAGGCCATCTGTATCTGTAGGAGGTAGTATTATGAATAAACACAATTACTTATTAAGCTTAGTCTTTTTTTCAATGATGGTAGCTGTTGGAGTGGTCATTTCACCAATTTTACGTGTGGAAGGAATGTGTCCTATGGCACACTTGATCAATATCACAATGGCCGTATTTATGGGGCCTTGGTATTCATTTCTTTGCGCTTTAGCGATTGGTTTAATTCGAATGGCTGTTATGGGAATTCCACCATTGGCTTTAACGGGAGCCGTTTTTGGAGCTGCATTATCTGGTATTTTATATCGTGTTAGTAAAGGAAAGATCTGGGCTGCTGTACTTGGTGAAATTATTGGTACTGGTTTAATTGGTTCTGTTATTTCATATCCTGTTATGGCTTACTTATGGGGTAGAACAGGACTTACATGGATGTTCTATGTACCTAGTTTTTTAATGGGTACAATCATCGGTGGAAGTATTGCGTATGTTCTATTGAAGTCAATGTCTCGTAGTGGTATTCTAGAAAATATTCAAAGAAAGTTAGGAGTGCAAAAATTTGTTGAAACAAACGAATAATTTAATTCACTGTATCACAAATCCAATTTCAATTAATGATTGTGCAAATATTATATTAGCTTTGGGGGCAAAGCCTATTATGGCTTGTCATCCAGATGAAGTGGAATCGATTACTTCAAATTCAAGTGCATTGGCATTGAACTTAGGTAACTTTGATGATGTAAGAGCTAAATCTATGATGGTTAGTGCTAAGTGTGCTAAAGAAAAAGGTATTCCATTCATTCTTGATTTAGTTGGAGTGGCTTGTTCTACACTTCGATTGGATTATGCCAAAGACCTTGTTTCTTTATATTGTCCAACCGTTATTAAAGGGAATATCAGTGAATGTAAAGCTTTTTATGGAATGACAAGTCATGCGCATGGCGTAGATGCAGATATCTTAGATGAAGAGGATATTTATGAAAGTAGTAAGTGGCTAAAAGAAATGGCTTTACATCTTGGTTGTGTAGTTGTTTGTAGTGGTAAGGTAGATGTCATTACAGATGGTAAAGAAGTATACTTGATTTCAAATGGTTGTGACATGCTTTCAAGAATTACAGGAACAGGATGTATGTTAAATGTCGCAATCGCAACATTTTTAGCGAGTTATTCTCCGTTTTCAGCTTGTGTAAAGGCAACTTGTTATTATGAAGTGGCGGCAGAAAAAACAGAGTGTAATGGTCCGGGAACTTTCCATATGCATTTTATGGATGAGATCTATAAGCTTTCAAGTTTTGATGAATCTTTGTTTAAAATAGAGGTGTTAGAATGAAAAACGTAGATTATACATTATATTTTATTACCAATTCAGATGGGTATGATGAAGAAACATTTTTAAATAAAGTAAAAGGGGCATGTTTAGGTGGGGCAACCATTATTCAGCTTCGTGAAAAAAATAAGTCAACTTTGGAATATTATGAGTTGGCTTTAAAAGTTAAAAATATAACCGATGCCTATAATATTCCATTAATTATTGATGATCGTATTGATGTCGCAATGGCTGTAGGATGTGGTGTTCATTTAGGAAATGAAGATATGCCAATTTCTGTAGCGCGTAAGATCATGGGTAAAGATTGTATTATTGGTGCTACCGCAAAGACTGTTGAGGTTGCCAAAAAAGCAGAGGCTGATGGTGCTGATTATTTAGGTTGTGGTGCTATATATCCGACAAAGACGCATGTAAAGACAAAGATTACGAGTGTTGAAACATTAAATGATATTTGTGCAGCTGTCAATATTCCTGTTTGTGCAATTGGAGGATTAAATAAAGATAATCTTTCGGTTTTAGAAAAGAGTCCAATCCAAGGTGTTTGTGTGGTATCAGCTATTATGGATCAAGACGATACAAAGTTGGCGGCTGAAGATTTAAAACAATCGATTCAAAAAATCGTGGCATAAAAAATGCCACTTTTATTTTTCTAAAATATAACCTAAAATAGTAATTATGAGAAAGAGAAAAATTTTAGCACTTTCAATCACTATTGTTGCGGTGGCATTGATTCTTGAAACTTGTATATTGCAGTTTGTGAATGATAAGAATGCGCAAACGACATCTAACGTATTATTAGATCGAGTGATTGCGGTAATAGATAAGAATGAGTCAATTGAAAGTGAATTCGTAAAATCTTTAAAAGATGATTATATTGTTCGTGCTAAGGCCATATCTTATATTGTGGATGCCAAGCCGGAAGTAGAATATGATGTCGATGAACTTCAAAAGATTGCAGGATTAATGTCTGTTGATGAAATTCATTTGATTGATGATACGGGAACAATCTATTCGGGTTCGTTACCTAAATATTTTGGATATAGTTTTGATTCAGGTGAACAAATGGCTTTCTTTAAACAAATGTTAAATAATTATGATTTAACATTATGTCAAGATGTTACGCCGAATACGGCTGAAGCTAAAGAGATGATGTATGCGATCACTTGGAATGAATCTAAAACGCATATGGTTCAAGTGGGTATTACGCCAAAGCGTCTATTAAAGGAATTAAAGCGAAACCAAATTTCTAATGTCGTTGCCGATATGCCTGTTTATAAGGGTATGGAAATTTATGTGGTGGACGCAAAGACAAAAAAGATTTTGGGAGCTACAGATACATCTTGGGTTGGCAATACGGCTCGATTTAATCATAAGGGCTATCGATATGTAAAACGGAAACATGGAGATTATATTGTAGCTGTATGTATGTCTAAGTCAATGAATGCTCAAATCAATATTGTTGCGATATGTATTGTCGGAATATACTTAACTTTAGCTTCATGTTTACTTGTTTTAATGCTTTCAAGAGTATTAAAGGAGAAGTATGAAAAAGAAAAGTATATTTATACTTCAAATATGGATGAATTAACGAAATGTTTGAATCGTCGTGCTTATGAAGTGGATATTCAAAAGTTGGATCTAAATAAAGAATGGGCTTATATCGCATTTGATTTAAACGGTTTAAAACAAGCCAATGATACATTTGGACATAGTGCAGGGGATGAACTTATTTGTGCGGCTGCCAACTGCATGAAGTTTGCGTTTGCCTCTTATGGAAAGATCTACCGTATTGGTGGAGATGAATTTGTGGCTTTATTGACTCAATCCGTAACAGATTTAGAATCCATACTACAAGTGTTTAATTCATCCATTCAGGATTGGCATGGTAAGTACTCAAATTCGATGTCTGTATCATATGGTGTCGTCAAGTCTACTGAACAAGATTTTGATTCAATTCATTCGGTTTCTAAATTAGCGGATGAAAGAATGTATAAGAGTAAATATGAGTATTATAATATGAGTGGTAATGATCGAAGAAGGTATAACGTATAAGAGTTTAGCTTCTTTTATATTTTATAAATACTCGTATTATAATATAGACAGATTAGAGAGAATCTCGACTTGATGTGTTATATATAAAAAAGGCATTCTAGGATGCCTTTTCATGATTTTGTTTATATTCTTCGCCCCAGTTTTGCAGGGCATCTAGAATAGGTTTTAAGCTTTGACCAAGCTCAGTCAATGAATATTCCACTCTAGGAGGCACTTCGGCATAGACTTTGCGATGTACAAGTCCATTTTCTTCCATGTTTCTTAATTGAGCGGTTAAGACTTTTTGAGATACGGTGCCAATACTTTTCTTTAATTCACCAAAACGTTTTGTACCAGTGATTAAATCTCTTAATATTAATACTTTCCATTTATCTCCAATTAAGGATAGTGTCGTTTCAACGGGACATGCCGGAAGTTCATTTATTTCATTCATATTTGCCTCCATGGTATCTAATAGATACTTACAGAAATAAAATAACATACTACACTTTAAGAAATCAACTTTATGTACGCAAAAGTTTCCTTGTGGTAACTAGGCCACAATATTGTGCGTACTTTTTTTTTGCGCTTTTTACACTTAGAATAAACACGAAAAGTGAGGACATGGGTTATGAATGCTGAAAAATGTTTAATGATGTTAAGAGAAATTAAAGATTGTGCTTTTGCGAGTGTGGATGAAAAGGGATTTCCACAAATTCGTATGATTGATGTCATGCTTGTGGAAAATGAAAAGCTATATTTTTGTACGGCAAGAGGGAAAGACTTTTATCATCAATTAATGCTTGATGGAAATGTCGCAATTACAGGAATGAATTCTAAGTTTCAAATGTTGCGTTTGAATGGAAAAGCCAAACGTTTAGATGATCAAAAGATGTGGATGGATCGTATCTTTGAAAATAATCTATCGATGAATGAAGTGTATCCAGATAATAGTCGTTATGTACTGGAAGCTTTCTGCATTGATCATGGAGAAATTGAGTTTTTTGATTTAGGTGTGAAACCGATTGTTCGAAACGTATATTCTTTACATGGTAGTGAAGTGAAAAAGAAAGGATACAAAATATCCGATGCGTGTATTCATTGTGGTAAATGTGAAAGAGTATGTCCACAAAGTTGCATTCAAGATTTTGTGATTCAGCAAGAACACTGTTTACATTGCGGCTTATGTTTTGAAACATGTCCCGTACAGGCGATTGAAAGGATGTAATTTATGATTGAATTATTTTTAGAGAAGAAGGAGTTCTTTTTCGATTTACTAGTAGAACACATAAAAATATCAGCTGTATCTATATTGATAGCGATTGTGATTGGATTGTTCATTGGGATATTGATTAGCGAATATAAGAAAACAAGTAAATTCGCATTGAGTGTCATTAGTTTTCTTTATACGATTCCTTCCATTTCCATGTTAGGATTCTTGATTCCATTTACAGGCGTTGGAAATACAACAGCCATTATTATATTAACGATTTATGCCTTATTACCTATGGTCCGAAATACATATACGGGACTTACAAATGTGGATGAGAACATTATTGAAGCTGCCAAAGGCATGGGGAGTACAGATTATCAAATTCTATATAAAATCAAACTTCCACTTTCTATGCCCATGATACTTTCTGGCATTCGAAGTATGGCTACTATGACGATTGCGCTTGCCGGTATCGCATCCTTTATTGGTGCTGGAGGACTTGGTGTTGCGATCTATCGAGGGATTACGACAAACAATGCGAATATGACAATGATTGGAAGTATATTGATTGCACTTCTTGCTCTATTTGTTGATTTTATTTTGGGCTGTTTAGAAAAGAAGAAAGGTTCAATTCTTGTCGTTGTATTGATTATTCTTTCTTTATCTGTATCTATGTTTTTGAATAAACAACAAGAAACGATTCATATTGCGACAAAGCCTATGACTGAACAATATATTTTAGGTGAAATGATGGATATATTGATTGAACAAGATACGAATTTAAATGTAGAAATTACCCAAGGCGTAGGTGGAGGAACATCCAATATTCAGCCGGGAATGGAAAGTGCAGAATTTGATATCTATCCAGAATATACGGGTACAGGATGGAATATGGTCTTAAAAAAAGAGGGTTTATATACGGAAGACTTATTTGAGGATCTACAAAAACAATATCAGAAGAAATATGATATGAGCTGGCTTGGTATGTATGGATTTAATGATACATACGGTTTAGTTGTACGAAAAGAAATTGCCGAACAATATGGCTTAAAAACATATTCAGATTTAAGTAGAGTTTCGTCTCAACTTGTTTTTGGAGCAGAGTATGACTTTTTTGAAAGAGAAGATGGATATGATGCACTATGTGATGCGTATGGGTTGAACTTTAAAAAGACAATGGATTTGGATATTGGACTAAAATATCAAGCTATCAACCAAGGAAAAATTGATGTTATGAATGTATTCACAACAGATGGTCAGCTTTCAACTTCAAATGTCACAGTGTTAAAGGATGATCAAAACTTATATCCTTCATATATGTGTGGAAATGTTGTTCGTAATGAAGTCTTAAAGAAACATCCAGAATTAAAAACGGTTTTAAATAAATTAACAAATACAATTAGTGATGCCCAAATGGCGAAAATGAATTATGAAGTCGAGACATTAAAAAAAGAACCTAGAGATATCGCAAAGAAATTATTAAAGGATAGGGGGTTGTTGAAGTGAGTGTAGCTGTAGAATTTAGAAATATTAAAAAGGCATATGGTGAAAATGTTGTGATTGAAGACTTAAACCTAAAAATTGAACAAGGCGAATTTGTGAGTATTGTAGGTTCAAGTGGATGTGGTAAAACAACGACATTAAAGATGGTGAATGGATTGATTGAACCTACAAGTGGAAGTGTGTTTGTCAATAATGAAGATATTAAATCAAAGAATCTTATTGAATTAAGAAGAGGCATTGGCTATGCGATTCAGGGAAGTGTTTTGTTTCCGCACTTAAATGTAGAACAAAATATTTCTTATGTACCGAATTTATTAAATAAGAAAGATAAAGCTAAGACGCGTGATGCTGTAGCCAAATGGATGCAAATCGTGGGCTTAGATGAAGATATCATGCATCGTTATCCGAATGAATTATCGGGTGGTCAGCAACAAAGAGTGGGTATCGCAAGAGCTTTAGCGGCATCCCCCTCAATATTATTGATGGACGAACCTTTTGGGGCGGTCGATGAAATTACACGAGAACAGCTACAAAAAGAAATGAAGCGAATTCATAAGGAGACAAAAATCACGATTTTATTTGTGACGCATGATATCAATGAAGCTTTAAAATTAGGTACAAAGGTGTTGGTTATGAATCAAGGAAAGATTGAACAGTATGATACACCAAAAAATATTTTAAATCATCCTGCAAGTGATTATGTAAACCAGCTAGTCTATCGCCAAAGACACATGTGTCATTTATCGGATGATCAATTAGGTGATTGTGAATACAGTGCAGTTTCAAAGGTGTAAATATGAATCAAGAAGAAAGAAGAGTATATTTAATTCAATATTTATTGAATGAAGAAAGTCAATATGAAGATATTTCAATACCTAAGAATGCGTTTGATCAAAAGAAACTATTAAGAGCCTTAATGAATGTGCGTATTCCTAAACCCATTAAAAATCAATTTCTTACCGTTCAGGATGAATATTTAAAAGAAGAGATTCAAAGAAAAGGGATTGTTTCGATTGATGATCTTGATGAAATTCAAAAAAATTTGTATGTCTGGCAAGGCGATATCACAACTTTAAAATGTGATGCGATCGTCAATGCAGCTAATAGTCAAATGCTTGGCTGTTTCTGTCCCAACCATGGATGTATTGATAATGCGATTCATACGTATGCAGGAGTACAACTTCGTTTAAAGATGCATGCAATTATGTCTTCACAACAAACTTTAGAAGAAACGGGTAAGGCAAAAATAACACCAGCTTATAATTTACCATGTCAATATATCTTGCATACGGTAGGTCCTATTGTTCGTGGTGTTGTGACAGATAAAGATAAAGCGGACTTAAAAAATTGTTACACAAGTTGTTTAGAACTAGCTGAAAAGACGGGTTTAAAAAGTATCGCATTCTGTTGTATATCAACAGGGGAATTTCATTTCCCAAATGATTTGGCAGCAAAAATTGCGATAGAAACTGTAAAGGAATATAAAAGGAAAACATCGAGTGAAATGAAGGTGATATTTAATGTTTTTAAATCCTTGGACAAACAAATCTACACAGACTTACTTGGATCAGATTGAAAAATTAAAAGAGAAGTTAAGTGATTGTGATGCGATTGTGATTGGAGCTGGAGCTGGATTATCAGTGGCTGCTGGATTTGAATATAGCGGTAAACGCTTTGATACGTATTTTGCGGATTTTAAACAAAAATATAAAATTCAAGACATGTACTCTGGAGGTTTTTATCCATTTGAATCATTGGAAGAATATTGGGCCTACTGGAGTCGATATATATGGATCAATCGTTATATGGATGCACCTAAAGATGTATATGAAACGTTATTCTCTTTGGTGAAGGATAAAGATTATTTTGTGCTTACCACAAATGTGGATCATTGTTTTCAAAAGGCGGGTTTTGATAAAAAAAGACTGTTCTATACACAAGGCGATTATGGCTTGTTTCAATGTATGACACCTTGTCATGATGAAACGTATGAAAATAAAGATTTGATTTTAGAAATGGTTTCTAAACAAAAAGATATGAAGATACCGACTGAATTGATCCCAAAATGTCCACATTGTGGTAAACCCATGACAATGAATCTTAGATGTGACAATTCATTTGTAGAAGATGAAGGATGGCACAAGGCAAGTCAAAGATATGCAGATTTTATTCGTACGAGAAAAAATCTAAAAATAGTTTTCTTAGAATTAGGGGTCGGCTTTAATACACCAGCCATTATTAAATATCCATTTATGCAGATGACGATGCATAATCCAAACGCAACTTATGTTTGTATCAATCAACAAAATATATTGTGTCCTAAAGAAATTCAATCTCAATCCATTTGTATGCAAGAAGATATTTATAAAGTAATACAAGATCTAAAATAAAAGGAAAAGCGAAATGCTTTTCCTGTTTTGATATTATTTATTGTGAGTACCCACATGACGTCCCCATGTAATAAATTAGCATTAAGAATGTTAATAAACAGTTAGTAAATCAGGTAAATATGCTATAGCTAGACAGCAGGAAAATGCCTAGGGGGTTATCAGATGGGTACTCACATTATTTATTAACCGCTTCTTTTAATGCTTTAGCTACTTTGAACTTAACAGACTTGCTGGCTTCAATTTGAATCTTTTCTTTTGTTAGAGGGTTGAATCCTTCTCTAGCTTTTCTTTCTGTGATTTCAAATTTTCCAAATCCTGCAAGATCCACAGTTTTTCCTTCACTCAATCCTTCAAAGATTTGTGTTAAGGCTGAATCAACAATTTCCGTAATGTCCTTTTTAGTTAAGTGAGAATCTTCGGCAATGTTTGAAATGATGTCCTTTTTAGTTAATTTTTCCATGTTTATAAGTCTCCTTTACACTTCCTACTATACGCCTTTTTTAACCATAAGCCAACCCATTAGATGAATTGGTTGGACAAATTCATTGTTTTTAATTAAATCATTAATTTCATCTTCTGTATATTCTTTGACTTCTATAAATTCAGTGGAATCTAGATGTTGATCACATGCCTTTTCACAATCATCGGCATAATATAAAAATGCGTAATTATCCGCAATTGTCGGATTACTAGGAATGGTATAAATATGTTTCCAGTTATTTGAAATATAGCCAGTTTCTTCTTCAAGTTCACGCTTAGCTGCAAGTAGTGCACTGTCTTTTTCATCACCTTCAATGCCACCTGCACAAAATTCTGTGGTTACTTTTTTTAAGCCATGTCTATATTGACGTACAGTTATATACTTATCATCTTTTGTTCTTGCGATAATCACGACAAAGTTTCTTCTTGAATAGTTATAGAAAGGGGAGAATTCTTTTCCATCGGGAAGAATAAAAGACTCTTTACGAAAGTCGATCCATTCATCTTGTACAATGTGTTCTGTTTTATTTAATTTCCAATTTAAATCCATTTTTATCACCCAAATCATTATAATCCAAATAAAAAAAATAGTGCAACCAAAGTTACACTATTCATTGACTATGCTTGTTGTGCGATTCCAACGTATCTTGAACTTAATGCAGTCGCTAAAGCCATATTTGAAACAACAGCTACGATGACTTCAGGAATCATGTTTGTTCCGATGACACCAGCCATAACACCGTTTAATGCAGCTTGGCTAATGCCTAAAGCTTGTGAGTATTGAGGACCGAATAAGATAACGATCAATCCTAATACCATGATTGTGTGGCATACTGTTGCTACTGCAGCGGCAATACCTGCAGCAACTGGAGTATTTTTCGCATATTTTTTAGTGAATTTAAATACATAACCAGCAATCACGCCTAATAAAATACGTGGAACTAAAGCTATTACTAAACTAAAGAAGTTACCAGAAATTCCACCAACTGTTACGAATGGAGAGAAGACAAAGCTTGTGATTCCAGGTGTCATTGTAGCACCGATGACTGATGTACATCCGAATACGAATCCTAAGAAAGCTCCTGCAGCAGGTCCCATTGTGCTAGCCAAGATAATTACAGGCACGTGCATCAATGTAACACTTAATGCGTTAATACGTAAGTATCCAATTGGTGTTAGATACATGATGATTTCGATGGCCAAAAATAAAGCCAACACGCACATCTGGCGTACTGATAGTTTTGATTTGTTCATATTTCCTCCTACTTTCGTTTCTTTTACAGAATACGATGTAACTAATCAAATTGATGCCTTCATACATAGATTATGGTCATGCAATCCATATCCACAAAAAAACATCTTAAACATTCTACAATAAAAAAAAACAGGAATCAAGTACCTGTTTTAGTTCTAAAAATTTGAAAGGGCAGCGTCCTTATCATCTCAGATAAGGGTTAGCAACCCAGTTTGCGCATATAACGCCTTCGTCATATTCAATATAACATAATTTGTTTAAAAATGTAATAAGCTCCTCTTTTGCAAATGGGTGGTAATCATTCGCTTATTTACTGTGCTTAGAGCTCATTGCATCCCGGTATCGCACTTTTTTTGGCGACAAAACTGCCAATTCTATAAATTTTAACACCTTATCATACTTGTCCTTTGGCTCGTTCATAATGAACCAAAATAGGTTTAGCCAGTCTTGGAGGTGCTCTCTATCATAAGCCCCATGATTTCTTATAAATTGTTTTAACAGTAAATGAAGATTATTGACTGGATATAAGGGATTGTCTTTATCAGATAATCCCTTTGTTTCTTTTGTTGGGTATACTTTGCTTTCTAGTTCTAATTCTTCAACCAATATGCTATGAGAATGCTCATCATCATGAACTAATACAGAACCTTTTGCAATATGCTGACTGTATGTTTCTTTTGTTGATTTTCTTGAAGGCTTTGATGTTCCCGTAATTATAAAAATTGATTTTGTTTCGTTACAGGCAACACCAACACCTATTTTATTTCTAGATATTCCTCTAAGTTTCTTTCCATCTTTTGTTACTAGTTTACTTTTTACTTTTGTAAAATATGTTTCATCCAAATATACTGTACCGTCTAGTACAACATCATCTTGTATTCCTTTTAAAACTTCGAATGTTTTGATCAGCCAATATTTACCTGTAGTGGGTGAATTTCTATTATCGTAGGCTGTTGAATTTATAGAATGGAATTCAAACAAATGCAGTAAATACTCAATCCATTCAGATATAGGTATTTTCTTAGAATCAAAGATTGTATTCGTCAAAGCTGTGAAGCGTTTACCACATTCTTTACAAATATATCTTTGTGTACCATCTTTCTTATGACCGTATTTTATAAAATCGTTGGATCCACAGAATGGACATTGTTTTATATCTAAAGAATTTATAAATTCAATTTCAAAAATAGATGATGTTGCATGTTTAGCGTCGTACCATTCTTGAACAGTATTTTCTACAAGCAACTGTCCTTCAGATTTTTTAGAATCTTCAGACCAAGTAAACGAACGTAAAGATGGATATTTTCTACGTTCATTTTTATTCATTTGTGTTTGGCGGTTCGGAGTTTCACGAGATGAATAACCAGAACCGCCAAGTTCCTCTTGATGGTTATTCACCTCATGAAGCTCTTCAAGAGCTTGCCTTTCTACAAGCGTTCTAATTATACCATTGCCTGTAACAATTTGTCACTTACCACCCATTTGCAAAAGAGGAGCTATGTAATAAAAGACTGTTTAAAATGATCTAAACAGTCTATTAGTCTTAGTTCCAAAAGTCAAATGGACTAGAGGAGTCATCATCATCTTCTTCATTATTGTTATAGTAAGAAGATTGTGTTGATGATTTACTTACATCTTTTCCTTCAAGCATTGTATTGATGGAATCTTTGACATCACTGATCGCAATCGCATAACCCATACCTTCTACATCGGTATCACTTAATTTTGCGGAGTTGATGCCAATCAATTCACCACTCATATTAAGTAGGGCACCACCAGAGTTTCCTGGATTTATAGCTGCATCCGTTTGAATATATGATTGAGATTTGTCTGTATCTGAACTTGTTGAAACACTACGATTTGTAGCCGATACAATACCCGTTGTAACAGATTGACCATAACCTAACGCATTACCAATGGCTACGACTTGTTCACCAACTTGTAACTTGTCACTATCTCCAATTGTCGCAATCGCTATTTGTTTTAGTGTATCTTCACTTAAGTCTTTCGTTTTAATGGAAATTACAGCTAAGTCACGATCTTCATCCACACCTTTTACAGTGGCCTCTACATTGGTATTATCCGCTAATGTACAAGTTAAAGTGGTAGCACCTTTAATCACGTGATAGTTTGTCAAAATATCAATTTCACCATTCTGTTTATTAATGATGACACCACTACCTACACTTGTACTTTCTTGTTGCGTAAATGGATTGCTTCTAGAATTACGTCCATATAGACTGAAATAGTTTTGTACGTCCGAAACCGATACATTGGTAATCGATACAATACTAGGCATACAGTTTTGAGCGACCTTACTTACATCTGATGTTGATTTAGTTGAAGTGTTGACTACATTTGTACTTTGAACCGTTGTATTCTCCTTATTGTAGTTATTTACTACATAGTTGACACCTTGAAAAGAACCGGCGGCAACTACACCAAAAGTAGCTGCGCTTAAAATTAATTTGGATCCTTTCTTTAATAATTTATGATTTGAATTTGGAATTCTTGGGATTTCATTTTTCATGACCTTATACCTCCTTGTTTACAATACAAGGATATGATTCCAAGCTTAAATCAACTTTAAATTATTCCATATTTGTATAACCCATTAAATACGTGTCGACTTCTTTTGCGCACTCTTTACCTTCATGGATATCCCATACAACTAAGGATTGACCTCTATGACAATCTCCAGCCGTAAAGTATTTATCTTTTACTTGATATGAATTTGGTTGAGTCACAATTGTATTTCTTTGTGAAGTTTCTAATTTAAAACTCTTCTTTAAATCATCCTCAACACCAATAAAACCAGCCGCAATCAATAATAGATCGCAATCTAAGACTTGTTCAGAACCCTTAACTTCTTCAAGCTTTCCATTGTTGAATTGTACTTTTACGGTTTTGATCTGTTTTAAATTTTTCTTATCATCTAAGATACACTCTTTCACGGTTGTTTCATAAATACGAGGATCCTTTTTAAAGACGGCAATCGCTTCTTCTTGACCATAATCAGTCTTACAGATCTTAGGCCATTCTGGCCAAGGATTACTTTCTAGTCTTTCTTCTGGGGCTTTAGGCATCATTTCAATTTGTACAACACTTGCACAACCCTGACGAATACTTGTACCTACACAATCATTTCCAGTATCACCACCACCGACAATGACGACATGTTTATATTTGGCAGAAATTTCTTCTGTGTTATCCAACAAATGTTTAGTGGCTTTTGTAAGATAGTCCACCGCAAAATAAATGCCTGTGCAATCACGATTCTTTACATTTAGATCACGTGCTTTTTTAGATCCTGTCGCAAAAATAATCGCATCAAATTCTTTTTCCAATTCCTTTTTAGTGATATCTTTACCTACATTCACATTCGTTTTAAAAATGATTCCTTCTTGCTTAAGAATGTCTAATCTTCTTTGAATCACATTCTTTTCAAGCTTCATATTTGGAATACCATACATCAATAAACCACCAATACGATCTTCTTTTTCAAAGACAGTCACAGAATGACCTCTTCGATTTAAATCATGAGCCAAAGCTAGACCTGCTGGACCTGAACCAATGATGGCGACCTTTTTATCGGAACGAACACTAGGAATATAGGCTTTCATCCAATCGTTTTTATAGGCTGTTTCAATCGTATACAATTCATTTTCTTTGATTGTGACAGGTTCTTGATCTAAACCATTCAAACAAGCCTTTTCGCAAAGGGCAGGGCATACACGGCCAGTAAATTCAGGGAATGGATTTGTTTTTAATAATCTGGATAAAGCTCTTTTATCATTGCCATTATAGATTTCATCATTCCATTCCGGAATCAAGTTGTGTAAAGGACAGCCAGTCACCATGTTTTTTAATTTAATGGCTGACTGACAAAAGGGAACGCCACAGTTCATGCAGCGTGCACCTTGTTTACGTCTAGTTTCTTCATCTAAAAAAGGATGAAATTCATTAAAGTTTGTGATACGAGAAAGAGGTTGGATGGCCTCGTTTTCTTGTCTTTCATATTCTAAAAATCCTGTTGGTTTTCCCATAATCCTTCATCCTTTCTAAGCATGTACCTGTTCAAAAGCCATAAGACTGGCTTCATCATCATGATAGCCTTTGGCCTTTAATTCTTGAATCAATGTAGTGATCTTTTCATAATCCTTAGGTACGATCTTTTTAAAGTTGGATAGTTCAGAATCAAAATTTGATAAAATCTTTTCTGCAACATCCGAATTTGTATATTTATAGTGATTCTTTAATAATTGCGTTAATGTTTCAATATCTGCTTTACCACTTACTTCATATGTATTGACTAATTGTTTATTTAAACGTGTATATAAATCATGGTTCGGATCATAAATATACGCAATACCACCAGACATACCGGCAGCCAAGTTTTTACCTGTTTGACCTAAGATCACAACAGTACCACCTGTCATATATTCAAGTCCATGATCTCCAACACCCTCTACTACAGCACTTGCTCCTGAGTTACGTACCGCAAAACGCTCTCCAGCCATACCACGAATATAAGCTTCACCACTAGTAGCACCATATAAGGCAACGTTTCCAATAATGACATTTTCATTTGGCTTAAAAGTCGCTTCTTTATTCGGTTGAATGATCAATTTACCACCCGATAAG
>NZ_CAKVMR010000014.1 GCF_934772795.1 uncultured Holdemanella sp. | reverse complement strand
TCAACATCTACAAGTGACTCATTAAGCACTAGTACATCAGACTCAACTTCAACAAGCGATTCATTGAGTACAAGTACTTCTGGATCAACTTCAACTAGCGATTCTCTAAGTACAATTACTTCTGATTCAACAAGCTTAAGTGATTCAACAAGTCTAAGTGATTCAACTAGTGAATCATTGAGTACAAGTACAAGTGAATCTACTAGTGAAAGTGCATCAATGTCTTCAAGCATTGCTTCAAGCACTACTGGTGGTGCAGTATCATACAACCGTATTGCGATTGATAATACACGTGCTCCTTTACAAGTAGCTCCAAGAGTTAGTGAGGAAGAAACTGTAGAGGATGATGTAACTCCTAAGGCTAAGGAAGAAACAATCGAAAAAGAAAAAATGCCTAAATCAACATTGGATGTAACTCATAGAGTATGGTGGTCTTGGGTACCAATCGTTGGTGCATTAGTTTCATTGGCAAATGCACATGCTTCTAAAAAGGCAAGAAACGATGCCTCAAAAGAAAGAAACGATGCTTCTAAAGAAAAAGAAGATAAATAAATAAAATAATGATAAAATAACAGTAGCTAATTTTTAGTTACTGTTATTTTTATTTGGGAGTGATGTTTATGAAGGAAAAGACAAATTTGGTTAGAAATAGATGTCTTTTTTCAATTGTTATAGTTGTGATTTATTTTTTATGTCATCGTATTCCTTTAAATGGTATTGATATGAATGTTTATGATAATTTAAGCTTGGATTTAGATGCAATATTAACGATGGCTATTAGTGGTGCAGGAAAGAAATGTTATGTGATGAGTTTAGGTATTTCACCATATATTACAGCTAGTTTAATTGTTTCTATTCTTTTTGCTATGAGAACGAAAGAAGCGAAAATGCGTACTTCTCCTAAAGCAATGAATTACTGGATTACTGGGTTATGTTTTATTATTGCACTTATACAATCTATTTTTTATGCTTTGGAATTAACGTATGTAAATCGTAATTTAACAAGTATTATACTAGCTGTTTTTGAATTAATGGCGGGTGCAAGTATTGCACAATACTTA
Source organism: uncultured Holdemanella sp. (assembly GCF_934772795.1). Classification (GTDB taxonomy): domain Bacteria; phylum Bacillota_I; class Bacilli_A; order Erysipelotrichales; family Erysipelotrichaceae; genus Holdemanella. Next base: position 38,589 of record NZ_CAKVMR010000014.1, on the reverse strand, counting down.
CTAATAAATAATAAAAAATATGGAGTTGGAGGCTTTGCACCAATTATAGTTGTCAATATGTTTGAAACATTAATTCGAACTTTAACAAAGTCTACATTTGTAGATTTGAGAATTCCATTGTTGATTTCACTTGTGATGGTTATCATAATGATTTTTATGGAAATGCATGAAAAGAAAATTCCTCTTCAAAGAGTATCTGTACATAATGTGCATGCAGAAAAGAATTATTTGGCAATAAAATACAATCCAGTTGGTTTCATGGCTTTGATGTTTGGTTCTGGTATCTATATGATTCCTCAACTTATCATTGGCATTATTCATCATTATCACCAGACTGCGACTATAAATTTTTTATATGAGAACTTAAACATGTCTACTGTATTTGGTATGCGAATATATATTGTTATGATGTTCGTGTTTACTATTTTATTAAGTTTATTATTTGTGAATCCGAAAGATTTATCGGAAGATCTTCTTCAAAGTGGAGATAGTATTGTAAATGTACCTGCAGGAAAACCAACGCGTCGTTATATCCGTAAGTGGGTTTTATTATTAAGTTGTGTTAGTGGAGCAATTGTATGTGGATGTTTAATTCTTTGTGCGTATTTACAATTTAATGGGATTGTCGATCCAACTGTCGCAATGCTTCCTACAACATTTATGTTACTTTCAGGATTTATATGTAATATTTATTTAGAAATTCGTGCTTATCATGATTTTGATTCATATAAGCCATTTGTATAGGAGGTTTACGTTATGATTTATTTTGTGCCTTCCTGGTATCATCAGAATGAATATAAAGAAAATGAACAATATTGGTTTAGACGAAGAATGGTGACGGAATTTGATGATAGCGTCAAACAAATTCAGATGTTTAACCGAAATGAAATAATGGAATATAAAATTTTAAATTTTAGTTATTGTCCTAATTTTCGCCATTTTCTTCATAGACAAAGTGTTTTTCATGCACCATATTGGTCTTGTTTTGATGCGATACAAGAAATCAAACGTACAAAAGTCGATATACTTTCGTATCATGATCTTATGTGGCCTGAACATACAGAATTTATTTATACTCCATTTTGTATTTTGGCATATGTAAATAATAATAAGTATGCCGAGGTTCAATTTGGTGAAGATGGAAATATGATTGAAGTTAATTTATTTCAACAGGAAGTTATAGTTCGTAAAAATATTTATGATGACCGTGGTTTTTTATCTTGCACGACAATTTATGATGGGAATTCACCTATATATGAACAATATTTAGATGAAAAAGGAAATTGGAAGATGTGCCGTTTCATTAATGATGGTCATATTGAGGTAAATCCAGAAAATCCTTATTATTTGATAAACAATCAAAGAATAAGAATGAATTCATTGTCTTATCCATCTGTTGAAATGTTGATTGAGGAAGTATCTTCAATTTATTTAAATGAAATGACATCAAAAAATGATATTTTCTGTTTGGCAATGCATACACTTCATCAGAATTTATTAGAAAGATTATTTTTAAACAAAAAGACAATTCTATCTTTCTACCAAAATCGTTTAAAATTAGTGGATGATGATCGATTAAAAACTTTAATTAAAAATACAAATTATTGTATAGTTGATTCGAAATCTAAAATTCATGAATTTGAAAAATATATCGGTAAACGACTTCCAATTGTTGATATTACACCATTTGATACACGAGTAGATTTTGGAATTAGTCAACAATTAACAGTACAAAATATATTGGTACCAATTGATATGATTGAACAATCTAAGTTGGAAGCTTTGATTCTAGTGTTTATGACCTATTTTGAAGTGAACGAAACAGCTAGAGTACATTTCTTTACAAGAAATGCAAATTGGAATCGTGTAGATTCTGTTTTAAACTTTGTACAACAATTTCTGAAAACAAATGGAATGGATGAAAGATTAGCTCGTAAAGAAACAAATGATAAGTCAGAGTTTGATTTGGATGAAGAAAATAAAGTACCTATTAAGTTTTATGTAGATCAATGTGTTGATGAATTAAGTATTTCAAAATGTATACGAGAGCAGCGTATTGTAGTGGATGTCACATCTCAACCTGATCTTTATTTACAAATTTCATGTATTAGTAGTGCAATTCCTCAAATCGTTGCTCATAAAACGCAATATGTGCATCATGGAAAAAATGGATTTATAGTCAAAGATCTTTCTGAAATATATAAAAGCCTAACATATTATTTAGATAATATTACGAACTGGAATAAATCAATGATTTATTCATATGAGTTAAGCAAGCAATACAATACGGCTAGTTTAATTCGTAAATGGAAGGGAGTTATGAAGCAAGTTGAACAAGATTAGTGTTTTACAAGTGGGGAATGAAGATTTAAGTTTAAAGCTTCATGTTCCTGATATAGTAACTTGGAATTATGTAAATGATTTGGATGATGCTGAAGAAAAAGGGTATGATGTATGTCTTTTAAGCCGTAATATTAAAGAAAAAGAGGCGTATATTCTTCAAAAAAAAATACGTGCATATACAATGTTTATACTTGATTCAATTCGTATTGAATCATGGACAAAATGGATCTTTGTTTCAAGAAAAGCAACTAAAATAAGTGAAGAATCTTTTCAAAATTTTTTGGATAAAGATATTCAGCTATTCTTTTCCTATACATATGGAGAAAAATTCAATCCACATTCTTTAGCTATTTCAAAAAGTTTTAAAGGAAAGGTTTTTTGGAATGGATATACAGGAGTTGATTTAGATGGGGATTATGGCGATGACTTCTACCAAATTGCCTTTTGGCGATATAATGTACCTATAAGAAAAGGTGAAACAATTGATTTTTGGCTTGAATATGAAAAAGATGATTCAGTTTCAATAAAGTTAAAAATTGAAAAGTTTGAAATTGGTTCTGTTTCAGCCTTACAAAATAGATGGATATATTCAGAAGAAGATTTAAATGAGATAGTCTATGTTTCTGAAGAGAAGATGGATGGAATGGTCTTTATTTCTTTGCTTGCTAAGGGTAAAGGAAGATTAAAAATTGTTGGATTACATGATCGTCATTCACGAAAAAAATATGGAACTTTTTTGCCTGGTGGAATGCGTTTTGTGACTTCAAAAAGAGAAGAAGTATTTATGTATTTTGATCCGGGTGATCTAAAGCCACCTTTAAATGTGTATTTTAGTGGATATAAAACGCAGGAAGGTTTTGAAGGCTATTATATGATGAGAAAATTTGGTGCTCCATTTTTGTTGATATCTGAAGCTCGTTTAGAGGGTGGAGCCTTTTATTTAGGCGATAAAGAATATGAAGATTATATTGTTTCGGGTATTGAAGATTGTTTAAATCAACTTGGATTTGATCGCTCTCAACTTGTTTTATCTGGACTTTCTATGGGAACCTTTGGAGCTTTATATAATGGTTGTAAATTAAGGCCACATGCGATTTTATTAGGTAAACCATTGGCTAGTTTAGGAGATATTGCTAAAAACGAACGTATTTCTAGACCTGGAGGTTTTCCTACTTCATTAGATGTTTTAGTGAAGAATCACGGAGATATGAGTGATAAATCAATTGATTCATTGAATCATCGCTTTTGGGATTTGTTCGATCAAACGGATTGGTCTCAAACTAAATTTATTGTGTCTTATATGTTAGAAGATGATTATGATATGACGGCTTATAATCGTTTGATTTCTCATATTGATGATGTTGGTGTAGAAATTATTGGTAAGGGTGTTCATGGAAGGCACAACGATGATACGTATAGTATTGTTGCGTGGTTTAAAAATCAATATGATGATATCTTAGAAAAAGATTTTAAACGAGGTGATTTGAATGAAGAATAAGGCTTGGAAAGTAGTATGGAATGAAGATACTTTTGGAACTTATCTTTATGGATCTAAGATCTGGTTTCATTCTCGTGAAGATATTGAATTTGAAAATGAATTGATGCCTCCTGGAACCGTTATAAAGGAATGGTATTCTAAGGTAAACTACCAGATGATGAGAACAGAACCATCATTACCTATTATTGATGGAGAGAGTTCTTATCATATCCAGGTAAATATGAGTGGTTTTGAATCGTATTTAATTCGAATGGTATTTTATGACCGCTATGAAAATGAGGCGGGTACACTTATCATTCGTGAACCAGAAATGGATTTTAAGTGTCCTTTAAAGACATATAGCTATCGTGTGCAGCTGATTAATGCAGGTGGTACTAAGATGCATTTTCATTCTTTTGTGATTACAGAAAGGGAAGAGGATTTGAATGCGTAAGATGGATAAAAAAATTAACTTCCTTTTTGATAAGGTAAAAGAAGAAATTAAGTTTGTTAAGAATTTAAGTGATTTTGAACTTCGAAATAAGACGATTGAATTTAAAAAAAGATTAAAAGCCGGAGAAACAACTGAAGATATTCTTCCTGAGGCGTTTGCGGTATGTTGTGAGGCCGATTATCGCGTATTAGGTATGTTTCCTTTTGATGTTCAAATTTTGGGCGGAATAGCCCTTCATTTGTGTTATTTATGCGAAATGAATACGGGTGAAGGAAAGACTTTAACGGCAACGTTACCTTTATACTTAAATGGATTAACTGGTGAAAGTACAATCTTAGTTACGGCCAATGAATACCTTGCGATTCGTGATGCCAAAGAGATGGGACAGGTTTATAAGTTTTTGGGTTTAAGTGTAACAGCAGGAGTTACTCGAGATACAAACGAACATTTAGACAATAATCAAAAAAAAGAAATATATGCAGCAGATATTGTATATACAACACATGGTGCACTAGGTTTTGATTATTTATTAAATAACTTAGTACATTCTAAAGAAGATCGTTTTATGCGAGATTTTAATTTTATTATTATAGATGAAGCAGATTCGGTATTATTGGATAGTGCAAGTATGCCTTTAGTTATTTCAGGATCTCCTAGGGTACAATCTAATCTATATGGATTAACAGATTTTTTTGTGACTACACTTATAGAAGATGAGCACTACATTATAGAAGATAAAAAGGTTTGGTTAACTAAGGCTGGTATTGAATATGCGAAGCGTTACTTTCGTATAGATAATTTATACAGTAAGGAAAACTTTGATATTTTGAGACATGTCGTATTGGCCTTAAGAGCTCATTATTTAATGGATAAGGATGTAGATTATGTAGTAACTGATAAAGGTGAAATCGTATTACTAGATAAGAGTACGGGACGTAAGATGAATGGTATGAAACTTCGTGGTGGATCTCACCAAGCGATTGAAGAAAAAGAACATTTAAAGATCAGTCAGGAACAGCGTTCAGTAGCTTCAATCACATATCAAAATTTATTTAACTTATTTCCTAAAATGGCAGGTATGAGTGGAACAATTGCGGATGGGAAAGATGAACTTTTAGAAGTTTATCATAAACGTGTAATTGTTATACCGCCAAGAAAGCCTATGATCCGTAAAGATGTGCCGGATAAGTATTTTAAAACGAGTGAAGAACAATTTGATGCGGTAATCAAAGAAACGGTAAAAAGACATAAAACAGGACAGCCTGTGTTATTGATCGCATCATTGATTTCGGATACGGAAATGTTGTCAAAATTATTGGTGCAAGAAAATATTGAGCATAGTGTATTGAATGCGAATAATGCGTTCTGGGAAGCGGAAATTATTAAAGAAGCTGGTCAGAAAAATGTCGTGACAGTGGCTACAAGTATGGCTGGTCGTGGTACGGATATTCATTTGGGTCCGGGTGTTAAAGAACTTGGTGGTTTATGTGTATTAGGAATTGGTCGAATGAGTAATACACGTGATGAAAGACAGGCAAGAGGTCGTGCAGGACGTCAGGGTGAACCAGGCGTATCAATTTTCTATACTTCATTAGAGGATGATGTATGTACAATTTTAGGTGAGGATTTCTTAGAAAAATATATTGATAAAGGTAAATATATTTCAAAAAGAAAAATTAAGCATTTAATAAACAAATGTCAAAAAATAAAGGATGAGTCTTCTGCTTTCCAAAGAAAAAATTCAGTAAATTACGATAGTGTTATGCAACGCCAAAGAACGATTATGTATAAAACTCGTAATGATTTATTAGATGGAAAGAACTTAAATGAAAAAAATCTTCTTATGATTTGTGAGGATAATGTCAAAAATTATATAAGTTCAAATAAAAAGCTAGATTCTTTTGAGATACATCGTTATATTCTAGACAATTTATCATATCGACTACAAGAGTTGGATATGGATGTGAAAAATAAAAAAGATTATTTAATTAAATACTCGAAATTTGCGTTCATGAATAAGAAACAATTATTAGGCGATCGTTTCCCAGAATATTGTCGTCTTTGTACATTAAAAGCCTTAGATGATGGTTGGATTGAAGAGGTTGACTACTTGCAGCAGTTACAGGCAGCCATTTCTGGTCGTTCTACAGCACAGCGTAATCTTTTATATGAATACCAAAGGGAGGCAAGACTTTCTTTTAGAGATATGGAAAAATCTATCAAAAAGGCAATGATTCGTAATATTTTACTAGGAGAAGTTTCATTTGGTAAAGACAACGAGATGATAATATTGTATCCTTAAGGAAAGGAGTTTTTAGGGTTATGATTTATAATTTTAACTTAGGCATTGGCTGGGCAAGTAGTGGTGTTGAATATGCCCAGATCTATCGTGCTAGAATGTTTAGAAATATTGGTGTTGATGCCAAATTTGTATTTACAGATATGTTTCCACAAGAAAATATCGAGCATATGACGAAGAATATTGGATTTGAAGATTCTGAGGTCATTTGGTTATATACTTTCTTTACGGATTTTAAAACAGCACCTGTGACTTATACTTTAAGTGATTTAGAAAAGACATTTAGTAATCAAGATTATACAAAAAAACGCGAAGGCAAGATTTGTCGTTATGTGTTTAATGGAAATAATAATTTCTATACGGCCTATATGGTCAATGATCATGATGACTATGTGCATCGTGTAGAATTGGTTTCCAATGGATTCTTGATTCGAAAGGATTATTTTACATATGGACGTGTGTATTCAGAATATTATGCACCATTAGATAATAAGGCTCATTTATATCATCGTCGTTTCTTTAATGAAAATGGCAGTGTTGCCTATGAAGAAATCAATGATGATGATCGTGTGATGTATAAGTTTAAAGATAAGATTCTTTGTTCGAAAGAAGAATTTGTAGGTTATATGGTATCTCAATTAAATCTTACTAGTGATGATATAGTAATTATTGATCGTGCTACTGATATTGGACAATCTATTTTGATGAATTGTAAACCTGCTAGAGTAGGAATCATTGTACATGCAGATCATTTTAGTGAAAAAGATACAAATGAGGATTATATTTTATGGAATAATTATTATGAGTATGACTTTAATATGTATAAACATATTGACTTTTATGTATGTGCAACACAAGCTCAGAGTGATTTGTTGAAAGCACAATTCGAAAAATATTATGGTATTATCCCTTGTGTATATACGATTCCTGTAGGATCTTTAGCAGAATTGAAATATCCAAAAGATAGAAGAAAACCATTCTCTTTGATTACAGCTAGTCGACTGGCAAGTGAAAAACATATTGATTGGATTTGTAAGGCTGTGATTCAAGCAAAATCAGAATATTCAGAATTGTCTTTAGATATTTATGGAGTAGGAGCTGAAAGAACAAAGCTTGAAAATATAATTCGTGATCATCAAGCACAAGATTATATTCATTTGATGGGTCAACATGATTTGAGTGAAGTCTACCAGAATTATGAGGCTTATATTGCGGGAAGTACAAGTGAAGGTTTTGGACTTACTTTAATGGAAGCTGTTGGTGGAGGATTACCAATCATTGGTTTTGATGTTCGTTATGGAAATCCTACATTTATTCGTGATGGGGAAAATGGATATTTAATGCCTTTACCTGAAGAGGATAAGGATCGTGTTGAAGCATTAAGAAAGGGTATTGTAGATTTATTTAAACAAGACCTAGAAAAGTGTCACGAAGTATCTTATTCTGTAGCTCAGGATTTCTTAACTAGTAATGTACAAGAAAAATGGAGGGAAGCTGTATGTTAGAAACTCCAGTTGTGTTATTAGATAATTTTGATGAAGATAGTCAAATGCTTTATCAAAGTATGCGTTCTTCTGGATTTAGTGGTCCTATTATTACGTTTAGTGATGATGGATATTTACCAGAGGATGTAATGAGTATTTATGCGTATTATTGTGGTAAAAAAGAGGGTGGAAAGCCTAGATATTTTAACCAGATTGATGTTCCGGATTATTGGGAAATCAAGGCGAGTAATACGGGTGGTCAAGTCTTTGATTTAAATCATGAAAGAGGTAAGATTTTCTTTACTTCTTCTTTACATAAAAGACTTGTCAAGATTGTAGATTGGTATGATGATACACATGTAGCTCGTGTGAGTGATCACTACAATAAATATGGTTTCTTATATGCGAGAACGATTTTTAATAAAAAAGGACAATTAGTTTCTCGTAGTTATTATGATGTGTCAGGCAATGAAAAAGTGGTTGAGAATTTTGTGACGCATGACATTATTTTAAATCAAGATAATAAGGTATATATCTTTAAGAATAAAGTTGAATTTGCGAAACATTTATTTACTGAATTGGATGTATATCCAACAAGATTATTCTATAACTCCTTATCAAATCCATTCTTTGTATCGGAAAGCTTAGAAGATTGTGAACATAGTGATGTCTTGTTCTGGCAAGAGGGTTATAGAGAAGATATTCCTGGTAATATGCAGGTGATTCTAGATGGAAATTCTAGACGTACTTCTAAGATTTTTGTTCAAAAGAAGGATTCTTACGAAAAGCTTGTTTCATTAGGTGCAAATAGTAATATTGTCAAACCTTTGGGTTATGTATATAACTTTGAAAAAGAAAATGGACATTCGAATAATGTCTTGATTTGTACAAACTCAGATCGTATTGAGAAATTGGATGAGTTAGTAAATGCACTACCAAACATGAAATTCCATGTTTGTGCATTAACAGAGATGTCACAAAAGTTGATGTCTTTTGAAAAATATGATAATGTACGTTTGTATCCAGGATGCAAGGCAAGTGAGATCTTAGATTTATTCAATACGTGTGACTACTTCTTAGATGTCAACTATGAGAATGAAATCGTCGATGCCACAAAAGAAGCATTCTTACATAATCTGTTGATTCTTGGATTTAATCAAACAATCCATAATCGCAAGTATGTATTGCCAAACTTTGTCTTTGATGCGAATAACTACCAAGATATGGTAAAAGTGATTCAGGATGCGTCTCATTTAGATTTAAATCTAGAAAGACAAAGAAAAATGGCTATGACACAAAATGTGCAAGATTATAGAAATATTTAGAAGGGAAGGGTTTTTATGTTTAGTACATTTAACACATTAATGGTAATCGTAGTATTGGAGGCAATCTGTTGTTTATACAGTGTTACTCTAGCTTACTTAAGTGATAAGAAATTTAGTAAAGTCTTAAACTTGATTATGGCAGCTATCTGGGCTATTGCAGCAGTTTTGAATGTAGTAGGATTCTAGGCTTAGAGTATAATCTAAGCCTTTTTTAAGGTGATTTATGTTAGAGAGAATTAAAGAAAATCCGTTGGATTACAAAGGATATTTAGAATACGCGAAATATTTAGAAAATGTGAATTTAAAACAAGCATATTTAACATACGAAAACGCATTATTTTATTGTCAAGACGAATTGATTCGAATTGAAATTCAAAATAAACTAGATGAAATTGCATATAGACAAGGTAAAGTAGAACCAGCATCCATTGTAATTTTAAGTTACAATAATCGTCAATTAACACAACAATGTATTGAAAGCATACGAGAAACAACTCCGGAATCTGCTAGAGAAATCGTAATTGTAGATAACAATTCACAAGATGATAGTGTTGAATATCTTAGACAACAAAATGATATTGTATTGGTAGAGAACGATTTTAACGCAGGCTTTCCAGGTGGATGTAACATTGGAATCAAAGCTTCAAGAAAGGAAAATGATATCTTCTTACTAAATAATGACACGATTCTTTGTGCTAATAGTTTATATACTTTACGTATGGGCTTATATGAAAAAGAAAACTATGGCGCAGCTGGGAGTATGTCTGAAAGAGCATGTAATCACCAAGGATTTGCTAGAAATGTAAATATAGATGAAGATAAAAAATTTGCGCTAAAAGTGAACGTTCCAAGTTCAAATATGTGTGAAATTAAAATGATTCTTATTGGATATGCGGTTTTAATTAAAAGACATGTATTAGAAGAAGTTGGATATTTAGATGAAAGATATTTTCCAGGAAATAAAGAAGATGAAGATTTTGGATTAAGAGTGCTCATGGCTAATTATCAAAATGTTCTTGTGCATAATTCGTTTCTCATCCATTATGGAGGATTATCTTTTAATAAGACAAATCGTTCGGCAATACAAAAGACGAATATTTTGAAATTTAATGAAAAGTTTGGCTTTGATAATAATTATTCAGGGTATACTTTGTTTTCTGAACAATATACACGTTGCTATGAGCGTTTTATTGATAAACTTAGCCCTTCATCAAAAATACTAGATGTGAATTGTGAAATGGGGGCTAGAATGGCACATTTAGCATATGAACATCCCAATATTGACTTTTATGGCTTAGATCAATCTATACAATGTGCAACGATATCTTCGCATTTAGAGGGAGTGCATATTGAACACTATTTTGATATAGAGAACAATCCGTTTAGATCTATGAAGTTTGATTTGATTGCGTTAGATTGTTCTAAGATCGAGAAGGATGAATTGTCAAAGTATTTTTCTGTTTTGAAGGATATGTTGAGTGATACGGGTAAATTAATGGTTTTGGCAAAAAATCAATCTTACTATATGAATTGGTATCCGATTATGATGGGTGATACAAAATCATCGTTATCATCTGATGCAGTTTATTGTAAGGATATTGATGAGATGATGGTTAGTCATGATTTGAAAGTTGAATCATGGATCTTCTATTTTGGAAATGTTAGTGAAGATATGAAATCAAAGATTGAAGCTATTCAAAATATTATTGGTAAAGATAGTAAATTCTTAATAGAAAGTACTGCATATATATTGCATAAATAAATCTTGAGTGTTTTTGTTTCTTTATGAAAACATCGCTTACAAATGGGTCGTACTCACCACTTTTTGGTGAAAACGGCCTTTTTTAGTGGCAAAATTTGCTTTTTTTTTAGAATTGTGTATAGTATTAAGTGTTGTTGTTCATTTTTTAGGGACAACCGTCTCGTATTTTATGAGGCCAAGGGGGAAGATTGGAGGGTGTTTTGAACTTTATAAAAGAAGAAAATTTAGAGAGTAGTGTAGTAAGAAAAGGATTGGTTTCGGGTTTATTGTTGTCGACATTAGCATTGACATTACTTACAACATCATCAGTTATTGGGGAAGAAAGTAAGGTTTATGCCAAAACGAATAATGCGGATACAAACATTTTAATGCGTGTGGATACAAAAAACGGAACGGAAGAGTTAAAAAAGAAATTCGAAGAACAGATTCAAGATATCGAGGAAGAATCTAGCAAGAAACAAGAAGAGTCGAAAAGCGTTGAAGAAATGATCTTAGAGCAGCCAGAGTTATTGAATGATACAACATTCGTTCAAAATAATTATAATGCGGTTACTCAGGTCGTTTATTCGCAACCATCATTAACGCAATATGTAAGTAATGCGAATGCACTTACTGCTGCAGGTGGCGTTTATTATGGGCCTAATGGAAAGGAAACATACTACAACTTAAATATGTCAGGGGTAATCGACATTATGCGTGGTATGGGAAACAATGATAATTATTGGGTTCGTGAAGATGGTGCGAAGATGTTAGGGGATTATGTTATTGTGGCAGCCGATTTAAATAAGTATCCTAGAGGATCTATTGTAGATACTTCATTAGGACAGGGAATCGTCTGTGATACAGGTAGTTTTACGCAAAATTCAGATACTCAATTAGATATTGCGACAGACTGGTAATATATATGAGTAAGAGTAGAAGTTATGTGCTTCTACTTTTTTTTATGCTTTTGAGGTATAATCTTGTCAGGAGGATTTTATTATGGTTTTAATTATTGTGATTGTATTAATCGTCTTGTTGGTATTGTTTGTGATGTCAAGCTACAACAAGCTAGTTCGTTTATCAAATAGAGTGGATGAAGGCTTCTCTACAATGGATGTGTATTTGAAGAAGCGTTTTGATTTGATTCCTAACTTGGTTGAAACCGTGAAGGGGTATGCGAAACATGAGGCGGATACATTGAGTTCAGTGATTGCCCAGAGAAATATGGCGAAAACTTCAAAGGATGTCATGGATAGTGAGAATAAGATCACAAATGCCATTCAGGGAATTTTTGCGGTGGCTGAACAATATCCGGATTTAAAGGCCAATACGAATTTTATGGATCTTCAAAATCAATTGAAGTTAGTTGAGGAGGATATCGCAAATTCTCGTAAATACTATAATGCGTTAGTTCGTGAATATAATGATGTGATTATGAGTGTTCCTACAAATATCATTGCGTCTTTATTCCATTTTGAAAAGAAAACAATGTTTGAAGTGGCCAATGCTTCTGAAAGAGAAAATGTTCAAGTTAAATTTTAAGAAGGTCTTTGCCTTCTTATTCGCATTTATTTTATGTTTTGGATGTATCGATATATATGCCGATGATGGGGGATATACGATTAGTGACTATACAGTAAATGCGACGTATCATAAAAACAATACGATTGATGTCAAGGAAGTGATTGATGTCAATTTCTCAAGTTATCGTCATGGGATTTATCGTAATATTCCGGAAACGATGTATATCAATCGAAATGAAAAGTATAAGTTAAAGATTCAAGATATCAACGTATTAAATGATGAGTATGAGGTAGATAGTGATTCAGGTAATCGTGTGATTCAAATTGGTAGTGAAGACTATACGATCATTGGCCCACATACATATACTTTGACATATACGATTGTCATTCCTGAAGATTATCATTCCGACTTGGATTTTATCTATTATTCAGTTCTTGGAAATAATTGGGATACAACCATTTCGCATTTTAGTTTTGATATTCAGTTTGAAAAGGCTTTGACAGAAAAAGAAATGTCAAACATTCAAGTCTTTAGTGGAAGTCTAGGAAATCAATCGAATGATTTAAATGTGACTCCCATTATTACTTCTAATTCTATTAGTGGTTCTGCCTATGATATTGGTGCTAAACAAGCCATTACTCTTTTTGGTCAATTAAGACAAGGCTATTTTGTAGGAGCTAAACAAACGACTTCAAAGACTCCATTCATCTTTTTAGGCTTGGCCATTCTATTTGGCTTATACAGTTTGATTCGTGCTCTTCTTTTAAAGAAAGCGCATATTACGCCAATTGTGAATTTCTATCCACCAAAAGATATGGATCCAGCTATGGTTGGAACGATTGTGGATGAGTCTGTGGATCAAGAGGATTTAATGGCCTTGATTCCATATTGGGCAAGTAAAGGGTATTTAACCATTTCTGAAACGGAGGATGACTTGGTTCTTACAAAAGTAGAGAATCATGAACCGCCTATTTTAAAACATCAAAAGAAAATTTATAACGGATTGTTTAAAACAAAAAGCAGTGTGAAATTATCGAAACTATCAAGTAAGTTTGGTAAGGCTATGGATGATGCCAAAGAAGCTTTGAATGATGAATTTAGTGGAGATAAAAAATTATCAAGTATTGATCATGGGTTTGTGACAACCATTCTAGCTATGATTTGTATGGTTGTAAGTATCTTATTTAATACGCGCTATAGTATTGTAGATAATTTGATTGAAACTATATTAGCTACATTTAGCTTTGTGCTTATGATGGTCATGAACTATTCTGTAGCTGCTTCTAGTGTATTTAATAAGAATAAACTAGGTGTATTAAAGAAAGTATTAAGTATTGCGTTTATCTTAATTCTTGCATACTTTATATACCGTCAATGCGATTCAATTCTAAGTATTGTTTCTTTTGAATACATGATGGTCGGTATTGTGGTTGTTTCACTTCCAATTCTATTGAGTCCTCGATTTAATGTAGTGAGCGAGTACTTTAAGAGTGTTGCGGGAGATTTATTAGGCTTTAAGGACTTTATTGAAAAGGCTGAGGTACCACAATTGGAAAGATTGTCTAAGGAAAATCCTTCATATTATTATGATGTGATTCCATATGCGATGGTCTTTGGATTATCTGAAATGTGGACAAAGAAATTTAGTACGATTCCTTTGGCACAACCTGATTGGTATGACTCTTATTATTCAGATCCATATACTTCTTATTTCTATTACAGAATGCTTACAAGAAGAATGTATGATCCAATCCATCAGAATTTATTGGATTATCAAACAGAACAAATGAAAAGTACAGCCGATAGCATGGGCTCTAGCTTTGGTGGCTTCTCTGGTGGAGGCGCCGGTGGCGGAGGCGGCGGAAGCTGGTAATAGATGAACTGTGTACTGTGGTAGGTGTTATGCACCTACCTTTATTTGTACGCAATTTAAATAGAAATGGGTAGGTGTTCAGACCTATCCTTAGTATACGGGTGCAAAGCAATTTCTTTTGGTACTCCAAAATTAGATAGGGTCGACTAAAAGTTGGCTTTAAAAGATGTAGGGTTGAAAACCCTATGAGTGTTTAAAGGATTAACTAGGGAGCAGATCATTACAAATTGGATCTTTTAATATGTGTTCTATTCCTCGCTTACGGTTGAACAGAGGTTGGAACAATGATAAAATTTGGTTGGGACAATAGTGAACACATGTGTTCACATTTCATAGTTTAAAAGTAATGGATTGGAGTAGTGCTTATGGAAGATAAAATTGGAACCGATGAATATGGGGAAATACTTATATATCAGACTGATGATGGGCAGACAAATATAGAAGTTAAAATAGAAGATGATACAGTGTGGCTGACACAACAGCAGCTTACTGAATTATATCAATGCAGTAAATCAAATATAAGTGAACATATAAAGCATATATTCGAAGAAGGGGAGCTGGATAAGGATTCAGTTGTTCGGAAATTCCGAACAACTGCAGATGATGGAAAAACATATAATGTTACTTATTACAATTTAGATATGATTATCTCTCTTGGATACCGTATTAAATCAGTGATTGCAACAAGATTCAGGCAGTGGGCAACACAGCGGTTAAAAGAATATATGATTAAGGGATTTACGATAGATGACGAGCGCTTGAAAGGAAATAGTGGAGGAAATTACTGGAAAGAGTTACTTGACAGAATCAGGGATATTAGATCTTCAGAAAAGGTCTTGTATCGTCAGGTTCTTGATTTGTATGCTACGAGTGTAGATTACGATCCTCATAGCGAAGAGTCTGTTAAATTCTTTAAAATTGTTCAGAATAAACTTCACTATGCAGCACATGGTCATACTGCAGCAGAGGTTATATATCAGCGGGTAGATGCAGAAAAGCCGTTTATGGGACTTACTTCATTTGCCGGAGAATTACCAGCATTAAAGGATATAGGAATTGCAAAGAATTATCTTGAAGAAAATGAACTCAAAGTATTAAACAATCTTGTATCTGGTTATTTTGATCTGGCTGAAATTAATGCAATTGAACATAAACCAATGTATATGGATGATTATGTAAAGCAGCTGGATAGTGTGTTGTCATCAGGAAACAGAAAGCTTTTAACTGGTTCCGGTTCTGTAAGTCATAAACAGGCATTGGAGAAAGCAAAGTCAGAATACAGAAAATATCAGGAGATTACTTTGACACCAGTCGAAAAAGCATATCTTGAAAGCATTAAAGAGGTTTCCAAGGAAGTAAAAAGAAAATAGCTTGTATAATGAATTGGAGGGCATATATAATGCTTATTATTAGCGTATGATATGAGCATAAGGAACAAAATTAGTTGGAAGCAAAGCATGAGTGGATTTACATTGAGTACATTGGATATGTTGAACAGGTATTTCAATGTTACAATCACCACTGGTAATATCATCAATAATCACAAATATTTTGTAGTGTCCATATAAGATAAAAAGTCCAACGACACTACAAACAGGACAATGTAAAGAAAGCAGATCAATCGAAGCAACAAAAGCCTGATAATCATTTTCATTCAAAATCATGTTGAAGTCGTTGGTAATTTTCAGCATCATAATATTGTCTAAGAGGACGGGTAGAAATCGCAACTTTGGTCGGTGAAGGATTTCTACCTTTTTTATTTACGTCCAATCCTTTCTAAAAATACTGTAACAAAAAAGATAGAGAGTAAACCCTAGAAGTGTTTAAAGGTCTTCACTTTCTTAAAGTAAAAATTCCTATGACTTTTAAAGGGTGATTTATCCCTATATAATTTTAGATATTTTTTCTTTTACCTTTCTTGAATATTTAAGATTTTACAGTGGATCTAAAGAGGTTTAAAAAAATAGATAATTCTTATACTTAAAATGGTTGTCTTTCATACTAGATGAAACCGGAAAATAGGGAAGATAATCTGTCATAAGCTGGCATGTCCATGTTAGAGAATGTGCATGGTGCAATAGATGAACTCCTAGTTTTTTGGTATTCGTGCTAGATGCGTATCGAAGTTTGAAATGTGCATGATAAGTGTCTTTGAAAAATGGTCCACCTTGTACTAGCGTCGTATACGTCGTAAGTTTAAGGTATAAATCTGCGAAAGGATTGATTATAAGCTTTTCAAAGAAGGGCGCACCTTGGGAAAATGTATGCATAGAATCTTTTCATTCAACAATTTAAAGAGAATGGTTAAATCGTACTTTGAATTATGCATATGATTTGTGTTTCGAATATATTGAAATATTCTACAACACAATACGAATTCATAGTCAATGTGGTTATGAATCGCCAAATCAATATGAGAATAATTACTATTCAAAGCATTAGAATTTAAAAATTATCTATTTTATGAGTCATTCTTGACATAGTACCAGACAAATGACAAGCATAAAAAAATGAGCATCACTATATGTGACACTCATTTAACAAGAACTGTCAGATATTTGTCCTTGATTTTTGGATCCTTTTAATTATTGAGCATTCATCTTTTGACGATATAAGTTACGACGATCTAGAGCTGTTAAACCTTTTTTACGGATACGAATTGCATCTGGTGTAACTTCTACTAATTCATCATCGTTGATCCACTCTAATGCTTCTTCTAGAGAGAAGATTTTTGGTGGAGTTAATAACATCGCTTCATCACGACCACTTGAACGGATGGCAGTTAATTTCTTGTTCTTTAATGGGTTCACATCCAAATCGATGTTTTTAGAACTTTGACCAATGATCATACCTTCATAAACTGGTGTTTGTGGAGAAATGAATAATTGACCACGTTCTTGAAGGTTCCATAATGCGTAAGTCATAGCTTCACCTGTTTCAGTTGAAATCATAGCACCTTCCATACGTTGTGCGATTTCTCCTTTATATGGTTCATAACCACTAATACGACGTACTAATGTACCTTCACCGTGTGTATCATTGATAAATTCAGAACGGAAACCTAATAGTCCACGAGTAGGTGCTGTATAGACGATCTTAACATATCCATTTTCTTCAGACATGTCTTGCATAACACCCTTACGAAGATTTAATTTGTTGATGATGGTTCCTGAATATTCTTCTGGAGCTAAACATACAACTTCTTCGATTGGCTCTACTTTGTGTCCATTTTCATCTTTGTGTAGGATAACCTCTGGCTTAGAAACAGCTAGTTCATATCCTTCACGACGCATATTTTCAATCAATACAGAAATATGTAATTCACCACGACCACTGACTTTGAAGCAATCGGCTGAATCGGTTGGTTCAACCTTTAAACCAACGTTTACTTCTAGTTCTTTTTCAAGTCTTTCTTTTAAGTTACGACTTGTCACGTACTTACCACTTTGTCCGGCGAATGGACTTGAGTTTACGTGGAAGTTCATAGATAGTGTTGGTTCTTCAATTTCAATGTGTTCCATTGGTTCAATGTGATCGGCTGTACAGATTGTATCACCAATACTAATATCTGGCATACCCGCGATAACTACGATATCACCAGAGTGTGCTTCTTGAACACTTGTTCTAGATAATCCTTTGTATACGAATAACTTAGATAAGCTTTCTTTGGCATTCAATCCAGATTGGTTACAACGAATGTATTGTTGGCCTTGTTTTAGAACACCAGAATATAAACGTCCAATTCCTAAACGACCAATGTATTCATCATATGCCAAGGCAGATACTTGCATTTGAAGAGGTTCTTCATCCATATCTGGATATACATCACAATGTTTTAAGATTGTATCGAATAATGGGTCGATGTTGTCGCTAGGTGTTTTAAGGTCGTATTGAACGCGTCCTTCTCTAGCTACACCATAAAGGATAGGGAAGTCTAATTGTTCGTCGTTGGCATTTAAGTCTAAGAACAATTCGTAAACTTCATCGACAACTTCTTCAGCTCTTTGGTCTTTCTTATCGATTTTGTTGATCAATAGAATTGGTTTTAATCCAATTTCCAAAGCCTTTGATAATACGAAACGAGTCTGAGGCATTGGACCTTCACTCGCATCAACCAATAAGATAACTGTATCTACGGTACGGATAATACGTTCAACTTCACTTGAGAAGTCGGCGTGGCCTGGCGTATCTACAATATTAATTTTTACACCGTTATGAATAACGGAACAGTTTTTAGAATAAATCGTAATTCCACGTTCACGTTCTAGATCGTTTGAGTCCATGATACAGTTTACAACTTCTTCGTTGTCACGGAAAACATCACTCTGTCTTAAAAACGCATCTACTAACGTACTTTTACCGGCATCAACGTGGGCGATAACGGCAATGTTAAGAATTTTTTCTTTATTGGACATACTGTCACTCACTTTCCTGTCAAAAACAGTACAATTATAAAGCAAGAAACCTTAAAACTCAATAAAATGTGGTATAATAAAACAAAATTTTTCTGAAAGGGGTAACACCATGCAAGTACAATATATAAAAGAGTATTCAAATTGTTTGGATCGCGAAATGGAATATAAAATCTATGGTCAAGGCGGCAAATTATGTCTGGCCATTCCAAGTCAAAATGGACGTTTCTTTGAATGGGAAGATCGTGGTATGATTCATGAAGTTTCCAAATGGATCGAAGCCAATCAATTAACAATCGTAACATGTGATACTTTGGATTTAGAAACATGGTCCTATCCTTATAACACAAAGGTTCGTATGTTGAAACATGAACTGTGGATTGAATATATTCTTACTGAGTTAATTCCTAGTGTACAAGAAAAGATGAATAATCATGATAAATGGATGGTTACGGGGGCAAGTCTTGGAGCAACACATGCCACAAATTTGATTTTCCGTTTTCCTAAACAATTCGATACTTTATTAGCCCTATCGGGTATTTATGATACAGAACTGTTCTATGGAGATTATCATGATGAAAATACATACCATAATAATCCATGTGCCTACATGAAAAATATGTCTTTAGATCATCCCTATATGGAATTATATAAACAATCTAAATTGATCTTTTGTGTAGGCCAAGGCAATTGGGAACAAGAATGTGTTGAATCTTTAAGACGATTTAGCACCATCCTTTATGATCAACACATCGAGGCTTGGTGTGATTTCTGGGGTTATGATGTGTATCATGACTGGCCTTGGTGGAAAGTACAACTACAGTATTTCATGGAACAAATATTTAAAGAAGTATGACAAATATTAAAAATGTATTGATTTCACATAAGGATTTGTATGTGTGGACACAAATTAACTTTGCGTATCATTCAAATAAAATTGAAGGCTCTAAATTGTCTAAGGATCAAATCATACAAATATTTGAAACGAACGATTTAACAATTCATTCAGATGATGCACTAGAAGCACGAAATCATTTTCGGTTGTTTGATTATATGTTAAAAACAGTGGATGAACCATTATCAAAAGAAATGATGATTCAAATGAATATGATTTTGAAAAGAGGTACGTCTTATGAGGATAATCCAGCATACAATGTGGGTGGTTTTAAAGTAAGAGTTAATGGGATTGGAATGATAAATCCTTTTAAAACGACAAAACCAGCTGATGTTGAAACGGAATTAGATGCTTTGTTGGAAAAGTTTCAAAATAAAGGGGTTCTATCATTTGAAGATATTGTAGAATTTCATGTTTGTTTTGAAAGAATATATCCGTTTGGCGATGGAAATGGACGTACTGGACGGATGATTATGTTTAAACAATGTCTACAGAATAATTGTATTCCATTTGTACTCTTAGATCGAGATCGTGCATTTTATCTGCGTGGCTTAAAAGAATGGGATTTTGAAAGAAATTATTTAATTGATACTCTTTTAACACAACAAGATATTTATGCTTCTGTTTGCGAACAATTTGATTTTTAAAGGAGTAGCGTGAACTACTCCTTTTGTGTTAGATAACCTTATGTTCGAGCCACTTATTTGTTTTAAAACGAGCTAAGAAAATAAATGAACGAATCGTCCAAACGGCTCCCATACCAATCCATACGGCTAATGGGCCCATGTGGAATTATGGAACAAATATTAAAGGAAGTATGACAATTATTAAGAATGAATTGGTTTCACTATGACATTACCATTTTTGAATCAGAAGGCCTCAATTAGTGCTTAATAATTTCCTTGCATTTTCACAGATGTGTGGTATATTACCAGTGACGAAGGTCGTCATCAGACGGCAAACTAGCGAATCACTATCGTAACCAATCGATAGGGCTCGCTTTTTATTTTTGAAAAGACTCAATATTCTTATATTTTTTGTGATTATAAAAATTTTGAATTGTTTTCCTTTATGGTTTGAAACATAAAATCTAAAATCCGTTTAGATTTTGAATTAACGCTATTTACATCCATATTAGCTTTTAAATCAGAAATCTCAATTTTAGAAAATTGCTCATCTAACAACTTTAAAGTGATGAATAATTTCGAATCTTCTATCTTTTTGTTTGTCATTTCTGAAATTAAAAAAGGTAACAAGGGTTCGTAGTGATTAATAATATTTCTCATTTGGCGTATTAGTTCTATATGCCCTGAAAAACTAATGATATCTTTATTGTCAATTTTTAATTTGTTGGAATTTTTCATGGCTGCAACTATTCTTTTCTGAGATACTGTATCCAACATCAAAAATAAAGTCTGAAGTTCCCCTAATGTAAGTGCATTTGGAACAATCCACAAGGGAACTTTTTTAGTTTCTTTTGATAAGTAATGCAAGACTAATTTGTTTTTACATTTTTCAATTTCATCTAGTTTTGAACCATTTATGTGTTCTCCTTTACCTATTTGATAAATGTGCTCTAGCAAATCTCTCTTTCGCTCTAAATTATATGTGTCATTCTTCTTGTCGGTAGAATTTCGAGCGATTTTTTCATAAATGTAAAAGTAATTCCCACAAAATCTAGGACACGTAACTCCATTTTCTAAAAAGTCTTTAATTTCCTTTAAATAAATAGTACATGTTTTATCTTTTGAACAATCCTCACAGTTAACATATTTCAGACACATTTCGTTAAAAACCACTACCTTTAATTTCTTTTCAAATAGGCCTATTTTTTCATACATTAACTTACTGAATTCATCATCAATTTTTATTATATTTATAAGTTCTTTGAAGTTGTGTTCTTTTTTATATATTAATTTTCCTTTGTTGTTTCTGCCTGTTGAAAAAAATTGCTTGTAGGGGTTGATCATAGATATGTAATTTCTCTCAGAAAAGTAATGTTTATCTTCATCATCCACAATAATCTTTTTTGATTTGTATAAGTATTCAACCATTTCATCAATTGATTTATATGTTTTGATTTCTCTTTTCTCATTCATCTGTAAGACTCCATTTCTTCATTTTATATATTATCATGGTGTCAAAATAAATACGATATTGCACTAAAAAAGAGATGCACAATATATGCATCTCACAGACATTAAGCGTGAACTACTCCTTTTATGTTAGATGACCTTATGTTCGAGCCACTTATTCGATTTAAAACGAGCTAAGAAGATAAATGAACGAATCGTCCAATCGGCTCCCATACCAATCCATACGGCTAATGGGCCCATGTGGAATGTATGAACTAAAAAGATGGTCACTACAACTCTGCAGATCCACATGGATAGAGTGGATGTGATCATGCTGAATTTTACATCGCCTGCAGCTCTTAGGCCATAGCCTGGTAAGAATGATGTAGTCCAGAAGAACATTTTGTATGTGAAGACAATGCGTGTTAGCCAAATGGCTAGTTTAGCACTTTCCGTCTCCATTCCCGCAAGACTAGTGATTTGTTTGATTGGAAACATGATCATAGCACAACATATAATGCAGGCTATCCATGCATATTTTGTTAGTAACATTGTATAGTGTTTAGCTTGTTCGTATTCTTTAGCACCTACACATTTTCCTACAACAGTCATCATACCAAGGCCTACTCCAATGCTTGCTTGGCAGGCAAAGCTTTCTAGCATGGCTACCATGGCTTGGGCGGCAATGGCGGTTGTTCCCATAGTTGAAATGGTGGATTGAATGACGAGTTTTCCAAATTGAAACATTCCGTTTTCAATGCCGGTTGGAATTCCAATTTTTAATATTTTTGTGATTGTTTCAATTTTTGGTCGGATACTTAAATAGGAATCGACATATAAATCTTGTTTGGATTGTTTTAAAAGAATCAGGATAATAGCGGCACTAATGATTCTAGAAAGAAGTGTGGATAGGGCAGCTCCTGCTACTCCTAAGCTTAGGGTAAAGATGAAGAATACATTTCCTATAATGTTTAATATGTTAGAGCCAAACGCAATGGCCATGGGAAGTTTTGAGTTTTGGCTAGTTCGAAAGCTTGCAGCACCTGCATTATATAGTGCGATAAATGGATAGGATAAGGCTGTGATGTATAGGTAGCTTAATGAATTGTCCATCACACTTTTTTCTACAGAACCAAATATCAGGGTAAGTAATGGTCTTCTAAATAGAATGCAGGGAATCGTGATCAATATAGAAATAAGGGTTACGGAAAAAATCAATTGTTTCAAGGCTTGGTTGGCCTTGTCTTTTTGATTGGATCCTAGGTATTGGGCGCAGATGATGGCGCCACCAGTTGCCATGGCGGCAAATATGTTGATAATCAAAATATTTAATGAATCGACAAGGGAGACGGCAGAAATGGCGACCGATCCTATGTTGGTGACCATAATGGTGTCGACAGATCCCATTAATGCGGTTAAAACTTGTTCGAACATTAATGGGACAATGAGTCTTTTTAATTGTTCTTTGGTGTACATGGTAAACTCCTTAAAAAAATAAAAAGATATCTTTCGATATCTTAACCTACTAGTACTACATCACGGATGTTTGGCACTTCTTCAAGCAATAAATCTTTGATTCCGCTTGAGAAATCTTCAGAAGCCATCATACATCCTTGACATGCACCTTTGAAAGATACATAGACAACATTGAATTCATCAACTCCTAATAGTTCAATGTCGCCTCCGTCATGTTGAATATAAGGGCGAATCTTATCTAAACAATCATTAACGGCTTTACTATCTACAGTATCCATACTACAACACTCCTAACTTATAAAAATAGTGGACATAAAATCAATGGGACAGCAAGTCCAACCACAAATCCACCAATGACTTCGACAAATTTATGTCCAAGTACGTTTTTTAACTTTTCCTGATAGATGGGATCATCAAAGTGAAGTCCTGTCATTTCGCGTAAATCTTTGACTAATTGTTGGGTTAGTTCAATGTTTTTACCGGAATAGTAGCGTACGTGGCATGCATCGTACATAACAATAAAGGAAAAGATGGTGGTTACGGCAAATATGGCTGAGTCAAATCCTTCCTGAATTCCAATGGAAAGGGAAAGGGCTGTTACAGTTGATGAGTGACTGCTTGGAAAGCCGCCACTTGCGAGGACCCAGTGAAAGTCCCATTTGCCAGTTCTATAATAATATACGACCGTTTTTAACACTTGTGCAAGTATATTGCTCAAAAGAGCTGTGACAAGTGGATATAAGGACGATGGTATCATAAACTCACACTCCTAACGAAAAACATTATATCACACATTGTTAATTCGTGGTATAATCATCCTTAGGATAGCTATGGAGGGAAATAAAAATGATTCAATTAGATTTAAATCATGCTTTCTTAAAAGAAGATGTAAAGGCTTATCAAGAACAAGTTCGCGCAATTGATGAAGCTTTACAAAATGGTACATGTAAGGGTAACGACTTTATCGGTTGGCTAAACTGGGCTAACAATTATGATAAAGAAGAATTTAGTCGCATTAAAGAGGTTGCCACAAAAGTACGTGAAAATACAGAAGTATTTGTTGTATGTGGTATTGGAGGATCTTATTTAGGTGCTCGTGCTGCCATTGAAATGATGAATGGTTTATATGGTGACAACAAGCCTGAAATTATTTATATGGGAAATACTTTCTCATCTACTTATATTTCACAGGTTATGAACTATATTAAGGATAAGGAAGTTACAGTCAATGTTATTTCTAAGTCTGGAACTACAACAGAAACCGCATTGGCATTCCGTATCTTGAAACAATTCATGGAAGAAAAATATGGTGAAGATGCGAAGAATCGTATTATTGCCACTACAGACAAGGCTAGAGGAACATTAAAAGCATTAGCTGATAAAGAAGGATATGAAACATTCGTAATTCCTGATGATATCGGTGGTCGTTTCTCAGTTATTACTCCAGTTGGATTATTACCAATCGCAGTAGCTGGTATTGATATCGATGCATTGATGAAAGGGTTACATGATGGTATGGGTGAATATGGAGATGCAGATCTTGAAAAGAACCCTGCTTACCGTTATGCGGTTGCTCGTCGTATTCTTCAAAACCAAGGATATGATGTTGAATTGTTAGTAAACTATGAACCACAAATGCAGATGGTTGCTGAATGGTGGAAACAATTGTTTGGTGAAAGTGAAGGAAAAGATGGAAAGGGTATTTTACCGGATTCAGTATGCTTCTCAACAGACTTACACTCTTTAGGACAATTTGTTCAGGAAGGTAAGAAAGTATTGTTTGAAACAAACTTATATGTTGAAACACCAATGATCGATTTAATATTCCCTAATGATGAAGCAAACGAAGATGGAATGAACTACTTGGCTGGTAAGAGTGTGGATTGGGCTAATAAAATGGCTGCCAAAGGAACATTACAGGCTCATGAAGAAACTGGTGGAGTTCCAAATATCTTATTGACTATGCCAGGCATGACTTCTTATGACTTTGGTAATATGTGTATGTTCTTCTTCAAGGCCATCGCAATGACAACTTTGATGAATGATTCTAACCCATTCAACCAACCTGGTGTTGAAGTTTATAAAAAGAACATGTTCAAATTATTAGGTAAAGAATAATGATGAAAATAGAGATGTAAGCAAGTGTTTACGTCTCTTTTTTATACGCTTACAAATTAGATGAGACTAACCTCTATAGTGAATTTTACCTTTAAAATTTGACATGAAGCTCGTATAATAAACTATGGTATTGAATATCTATAAAGGAGGAAATATTAATGCCTAGAGCAAAACAGTCTATGGATGGAAATACGGCTGCGGCTCACGTTGCGTATGCTTTTACAGACGTTGCTGCAATTTATCCTATTACTCCATCTAGTCCTATGGCAGACTCTATTGACCAATGGTCTGCAGCTGGACAAAAAAATATTTTTGGAAATCAAGTAGTTGTAAGTGAATTACAATCAGAAGCAGGTGCTGCTGGTGCTGTTCACGGATCATTAGCTGCTGGTGCATTGACGAATACATTCACTGCATCTCAAGGTTTATTATTGATGATTCCAAACATGTACAAGATCGCTGCTGAACAATTACCATGTGTATTCGATGTATCTGCACGTACAGTTGCAACTCACGCATTGAACATCTTTGGTGATCACTCAGACGTTTATGCTTGTCGTCAAACAGGTTTCGCTATGTTATGTGAAACTAACCCACAGGAAGTTATGGACTTATCTCCAGTAGCTCATTTAGCTGCTTTAGAAGGTAAAGTACCATTCATTAACTTCTTTGATGGATTCCGTACTTCTCACGAAATTCAAAAAATCGAAAAATGGGACTACGAAGATTTAAAAGAAATGTGTCCAATGGAAGCAGTTGAGGAATTCCGTAAACACGCTTTAAATCCAGAACGTCCAACTATGCGTGGTTCTCACGAAAATGGAGACATCTTCTTCCAACACCGTGAAGCATGTAACACTGCATATGATGAATTACCTGCTGTAGTAGAAAAATACATGGGTAAAATCAACGAAAAATTAGGAACAAACTATGACTTGTTCAACTACTATGGAGATCCTGAAGCTGATCGTGTAATCATCGCTATGGGTTCTATCAATGACGTTGCTGAAGAAGTTATCGACTACTTAACTGCAAAAGGAGAAAAAGTTGGTTTAGTTAAGGTTCGTTTATACCGTCCTTGGTCAAGCAAACACTTATTAAAAGTTCTTCCTAAGACAGCTAAGAAAGTTGCCGTACTTGACCGTACTAAAGAACCAGGTGCTCTAGCTGACCCATTATACTTAGATGTAGCTACAACACTTCGCGAAGCAGGATTAAATGACATCACTCTTTGCGGTGGACGTTATGGTTTAGGATCTAAGGATACTCCACCTTCAAGTGTATTCGCTGTTTACACTGAATTGTTAAAAGACGAACCAAAACCTCGTTTCACAATCGGTATCGTGGATGACGTTACAAACTTATCATTGCCAGAAGTTAAACCAGCTCCTAACACTTCAACTCCAGGAACTGTTGAATGTAAATTCTGGGGTCTTGGAGGAGATGGTACTGTAGGTGCTAACAAGAACTCTACTAAGATCATCGGTGACCACACTGACAAATACATTCAGGCTTACTTCCAATATGACTCTAAGAAAACAGGTGGTATCACAATTTCTCACTTGCGTTTCGGAGACAAACCAATCCGTAGCCCATACTACATTAACCAGGCTGACTTCGTAGCATGTCACAACCCTTCATATGTAGTAAATGGATACAAGATGGTTCAAGACGTTAAACCTGGTGGTGTATTCATGATCAACTGCCAATGGTCAGACGAAGAATTAGACAAACACATGCCTGCTGAATCTAAAAAATATATCGCAGACAACAATATCCAATTGTACACAATCAATGCCATCGATAAAGCTATCGAAATCGGTATGGGTAAACGTACAAACACAATCTTACAATCTGCATTCTTCAAATTAGCAAACATTATGCCAATTGACGAAGCTGTAGATTACATGAAAGCAGCTGCTAAGAAATCTTACTCTAAGAAGGGTGATGCAGTTGTTGAAATGAACTATAAAGCTATCGATGCTGGTGTTGGCGCAACTCACAAAGTTGAAATTCCTGCATCTTGGGCTAACCCAGAAGCTGATGCACCAAAACCTGAATTGTCAGGACGTCCTGCAACAGTTAAGATGGTTAAAGACATCATGGAACCAGTTAACAAAATGGATGGAGATTCATTACCTGTATCTGCATTTACTGGAAACATCGATGGTCAATGGGAAACTGGTGCTAGTGCTTACGAAAAACGTGGTACAGCCGTTACAGTTCCTGAATGGGATCCTGAAAAATGTATCCAATGTAACCAATGTGCATTCGTATGTTCACATGCTACAATTCGTCCATTCTTATTAAGTGAAGACGAAGTTAAGGCTGCTCCTGCACAAATCAAATTAGCTGATGTTAAACCAAAAGCTACAGAATTCAAATATACAATGAGCGTATCTCCATTAGATTGTATGGGATGTGGTGAATGTATCACTGTATGTCCAACGCAAGCAATCAAGATGGTTCCTCAAGAATCTCAAGCTGACCAACAACCAGTGTTCGATTACTTAGTAGCTAACGTTTCTAAGAAAGATTCTGGATTCGCTGATGACACAGTTAAGGGTTCTCAATACAACCAACCATTGTTAGAGTTCTCTGGATCATGTGCTGGATGTGCTGAAACATCTTATGCTCGTTTAATTACTCAGTTATTTGGTGAACACATGTATGTATCAAATGCAACTGGATGTTCTTCAATCTGGGGTGGTCCAGCATCTGTATCTCCATATACAGTAAACAAAGATAGCTTACAAGGACCAGCATGGGCTAACTCATTGTTCGAAGACAATGCTGAACACGGATTCGGTATGCAATTAGGACAAAAAGTATTACGTGAACAAGCTATCGAAAAATTAGGTGCTATGAACGAAAGCGAAAAAGCAACTCCTGAATTCAAGGCTGCATTCGAAAAATTCATGGAAACTAAAGAAAATACTCGTACTAACACAGAAGCAACAAAAGCATTATTAGTTGAAGTAGAAAAAGCTGCTGAAGCTGGATGCCCAGATGCTAAAGCTGTATTAGACAAGAAAGAATACTTAGCTAAGAAATCTGTTTGGATCTTCGGTGGAGACGGATGGGCTTATGATATCGGATTCGGTGGATTAGACCACGTTCTTGCATCAGGTGAAAACGTAAACGTTATGGTATTCGATACAGAAATGTATTCAAACACTGGTGGACAGGCTTCTAAAGCATCTAACATCGGTGAAGTTTGTCAGTTCGCTGCAGCTGGTAAAGAAATGAAGAAAAAATCTTTAGCAGAAATCGCAATGAGCTACGGATACGTTTATGTAGCACAAATCGCTCTTGGAGCTAACCCTGCACAAGCAGTTAAATGTATTGCTGAAGCAGAAGCTTATCCAGGACCATCTTTAATCATCGGTTATGCACCATGTGAATTACACGGTATTGCTAAGGGTGGAATGAACCACTGTCAAGATGAAATGAAGAAAGCTGTTAAATCTGGATACTGGAACTTATTCTCATTTGATCCAGCTAAGAAAGAAGCAGGCAAGAACCCATTCACATTAACTTCTAAAGAAGGAGATGGAACTTACCAAGACTTCTTACACAACGAATCTCGTTACACTCGTTTAGTGAAACCATTCCCTGAAAGAGCAGAAAAATTATTTGCTAAGTCAGAAGAAGTAGCTAAAGAACGTTACGAACACTTACAACGTTTAGTAGAACTTTACAAGTAAGAAAATAAATAAAGAAGCTGATTGATTTCAGCTTCTTTTTTCTTTGAAACATAACTATAATAGTTTGTAAGAGGTGTTTTATGATGGAAAAAGGTAAATTAAATCGAATAACAGATGTAGAAGGCGTATTGGTTGGACATAAAACAATCCGTTCTGGCTCTCATCAAACAGGTGTGACTTTCATTCGTACGGCTGAAGATGTGTTTCATCAAAAGCTAGCTTGTGGATGTAGTATTCTAAATGGTTTTGGCAAGACAACAGGGTTACCACAAATTATGGAGCTGGGTACTTTGGAAAGCTATATTTGTTTGACAAACACTTTAAATGTGGGTGTTGTTCAACAAGGCTTAGTGGATATCATGGTCAAAGAAAATGAAGATCTAACGAGTGTGAATGTTGTCGTTGGAGAATGTAACGACGGCTATTTAAATGCGATTCGCGATTGTGTTGTTACAAAAGAAGATGTAAATGATGCGTATAGTGATTGTAAAAAAGAATTTGAACTAGGCAGTGTTGGAGCTGGACGAGGCATGTCTTGTTTTGAAATGTCTGGTGGTATTGGATCAAGTTCAAGAGTTTTTGAAATTGATGGAAATAAATATACTTTAGGAGTACTAGTACTTTCTAATTTTGGTTTAAGAGAACAATATTTATTAGATAAAGTCGAAGGGAATAAATTACCTTTAGAACAAGAAAAAGGTTCGATCATGATGATCATTGCGACGGATGCTCCATTAAGTGATCGACAACTACATAGAGTATGTAATCGTATGCCAGTCGGTTTAGCTTTAACAGGATCACATATGGGCAATGGTTCTGGTGATATTGCGATTGCGTTTAGTACCGCTAATCGTTTTGGATCTGAAGAAATTCATACTTTAAAACAAATCAATGACAATAAGATCAATGTTGTATTTGATGCAGCGATTGAATCTTGTAAAGAAGCTGTGCACTTATCTTTAATTGAAAATGAAGAGGTAATGGGTCAGTCTGGACATGTTCGTAAGAGTTTAAATCAAGTGAAGATTCAGTAGTCGAATCTTCACTTTTATGGTATATTTCTTTCGGTGATAATATGAAGAAATTAATGTTTGATTGTGATGATACACTTTATGATTTATCTTGGCCATTTCGCAAATGTATGGAAGAATTCCTTCCTAATGTAAATGTGGATATGGATTTATTTTATGCGGATTATCGTAAGTTTGGAGACATGATTTTTGATGATCTACAACAAGGAAAGATTACGATTGATGAATCGGGAGTATATCGTATTGAGAAGGCTTGTGAAAAGTATGGAATCAAGTTTAGTCATTCAAAAGCTGTAGAGTTTCAGTCTCGCTATAAATATTATCAGCATCATATTGAAATGGATGCACCATTGGTTGATTATTTCTCGAATTGTGAAGATGAACTGGCAGTTTTGACAAATGGAGAGGATGCGCATCAAAGAATGAAGTTAGAAGTGCTTCGTGTCTTTGATTATTTTAAACCGGAAAATGTATTTACGAGTGGACAATTGGGTGTCGCAAAACCGGATGTGAACGCATTTAAAAAGTGTATGGAATTCATGAATGAAGATATAAGTGAATGGTACTATGTAGGGGATAACTATATCAATGATATGCAGGGTGCTAAAAGTGCAGGTATGAAGACAATTCATTTTAATCGTCATCATCAGGCAAGTGGGCCTTGTGCAGATCATGTGGTATATTCGGCTAAAGAATTGGTTGAATTCGTTAAAAAAGGTTAGACAAATCGTCTAACCTAATAATTAAATACATGAATGAACTATATCGAGTACTTCTTGAAGGATGTTTTGTGGACATTCTTCTTTTTTTGTGGCTTTTCTTGCTTTTAAATCTAATGTTTTTACATGTTCACATAAAACACATCCAGTTGTAATAGTATTAGAATCAAGTTTTACATGTGTTGGAAAATTTTTTGTGTTATTGGTTATTGGGCAAACGATGAAAAGACCCATGATTTTGTTGTAATCATTATTGGAAATAACTAAGCATGGGCGTTTTCCTGCTTGTTCGTGCCCCTTAGTAGGGTCAAGGTCTATATATACGATATCGCCTTGTTTAAAAGACATTAAATTTCCTCCTTACCGACAATTTCATCAGACCAAATTTCTTTTTGTTCAGTCGGTCCGTCATAATTTGCGAATCTTTCAGCTAATGTTAATTTTTTTTCTTTTTTGGGTACAAGAACAATTGTTTCATTTTGAACTGTCATTTGCAGTTCGTCTCCAGCTTTTAAAGATAGAAGTTTCATCACTGCCATAGGTAATCTAATGCCTTGTCCGTTTCCCCATTTAGCAATTTTTAAACTGTTTTGAGTCATGATGTATGTCTCCTTTCATTACTGTCTGTCTCTACAATAAGTATATACAATGTATAAACAAAAAGTCAATGGCTTAAATATAATTATAGTGATGATTTTAGGGTTAGGCATAGAATCACATTTGTGGTAAAATAGTTCTGTATGTTTTGATAAGGAGTAATTATGTTTATAACAACAATTCATTCTATTGATTCATTAGAAAAATTAAAAAGAGCGAAGGCCGATGCCGTAATCATTGGGGTTGAACATTATTCGATTCGTTCGAGTATTACGGTGAAAAAAGAGGATTTACAGCTTTGGAAGAAGAAGTGTAAAAAGCTTGGTCTAAAATTATATATCAACTTTTTAAGACTATGTATGGATGAAGATCTAGCGGGTGTTCGTGAATACTTTTCTATTTTTAAAGAACTAGATGTAGATGGTATTTACTATGCGGATGAAGGTCTATATTTTGAGGCAAAACAATTGGGAATTGAATCGAAATTGATTTATCAACCCGAAACATTGGTAGCTTCCAGTGCAGATGTGGATTTCTATATGTCTTTAGGGATTCAGTCTGTATCTTTAGCGCATGAATTGAGTCTTGAAGAAGTGGTAAGTATTGGAAAACACAATCCAAATGTTGAAATCTTAGTGCATGGATATTTCTCCATTCTATATTCAAGAAGACCTTTAGTCACAAATTATTTAGAGGCTGTGAATAAACCGGTATGTGCATTACCGTGTCATTATGACTTGATTGAACAAACACGAGAGCAGCGTATGCCAATTGTACAAGATGAAACGGGTACGCATATCTTTAGTGAAATGCCAATCAATTCATTACAAGAAATGTGGGATTTTACGGATGTAGGAATGCACCGTTTCCGTATTGATTCTTTGTTCTTTGATGATGACTGGACAGTTGAAATCTTAGATTTATATAATTTGGCTTTACAGGGTATTAAGATTACGGATGATGAATCGACAAACCGTTGGTATTTAGAAGAAACAATTAAGAAAAAGGAGGAGCAAGTAAATGAATAAGATCGAATTATTGGCTCCTGCTGGAAATTTAGAAAAAGCGAAGATTGCGATTTTATATGGGGCGGATGCCGTATATATTGGTGGTAAGCAGTTTAGTTTGCGTTCACGTGCAAGTAACTTTTCCATTGATGAAATCGCAGAATTGGTTCAGTTTGCGAATGCACATAACTCTCATGTGCATGTGACTGTAAATATGCTTCCGCATGAGTCGGATTTGGATGGAATTGAAGAGTATTTAAAAACGTTGGATTCGATTGGCGTGCATGCGATTATTGTGGCAAGTCCATCGATCATGATGTTGGCTAAAAAACTTGGATGTCAATTTGAGGTGCATGTATCAACGCAGCATTCTTCTACAAATTCAAGTGCTGCAAGATTCTGGAAAGAAAAGGGTATGGACCGTGTTGTGCTTGCCAGAGAATGTCAAATGGATGATATTCGTTCGATTTGTGAAGAGAGTATTCTTCCAATTGAAGTCTTTATTCATGGAGGCATGTGTATTTCTTTTTCAGGACGTTGTGTATTGAGCAATCATATGACGCTTCGTGATGCGAATCGTGGTGGGTGTGCACAGAGTTGTCGTTGGAAATATCATTTGATGGATGGTGAAACTGAACTGAGTGATCCGACCAATTTATTTTCTATGTCTTCAAAGGATTTGCAGGCAGTAGATTATATTGAGGATTTCATCCATATGGGTGTAGCGTCTTTAAAAATTGAAGGGCGTATGAAAAGTGCTTATTATTTAGCTACGGTTGTATCGAGTTATCGTATGTTGATTGATTATATTTATGAGCATGGGCATGCGGATGTTGAAATCATTGAGCGTGTAAAAAAGGAAATTGCCAAGGCAGAAAATCGACCGACAGGGCCGGGCTTCTATAATGGGCTTCCTGGATATAAGGTGCAGTTGTATCAAGATCATGATGAAACGGTAACGCAGGAATATGTAGCCATTGTACAGGATTATGACAAGGAAAGTCAGATGGCGACTTTACAAGTAAAGAATCATTTCATGCCCAATCAGGATTTAGAAATATTTGGTCCTCACATTTTAAGTACGATTGTACATGTTGGGGATGTGTATGATAGTGAAGAAAATGTATTAGAGGTTTGTAACAAGCCGATGCAGATCGTACATACAAAGTGGTCTGGGCCAATTGAAGTCGATGCGATGATTCGTAAGATAAGATAAGTGGAAGAGGTAAGTAAAGATGAAATTAAGTCAGAGTTTCTTTTATACATTAAGAGAAAATGCGAAAGATGAAGATAGCGTATCAAGTAATTTGTTGGTGCGTGCTGGAATGATCAAAAAATGTTCAAATGGAATCTATATGATCATGCCTATGGGAAAGAAGGTTCTTTCTAAAGTAGAAAATATTATTCGTGAAGAAATGGATGCGAAAGATGCACAAGAATTGTTGATGCCTGCATTGATTCCAGAAGATGTATATGTACAATCGGGTCGTCGTGAAGCATTTGGTTCTAACATGTTCTCATTGAGTGATCGATATAATAAGCGTTATGTTTTGGGGCCAACACATGAAGAATTGTTTGCGGTAGCGAGTAGTATGGATGGAAAATCTTACAAGGATTTCCCTTATAACTTATATCAGATTCAAACGAAATATCGCGATGAAACTCGTCCTCGTTATGGTTTGATTCGTGTTCGTGAATTTATCATGAAGGATGCGTATACATTTGATGTGGATGAAGCTGGGTTGGATGTAGCTTACAACAAAATGTATGATGCGTATTGCCGTATCATGGATCGTTTAGGATTGGAATATAAAATCGTTAAAGCGGATACAGGAGCTATGGGTGGTCTATTATCGGAAGAATATCAAGCTCTATCAAGTATTGGTGAAGACGTTGTTGTTGGCTGTGTTGGTTGTGACTATTCAAGTAACTTAGAAATCACGGAAGTAGTAGATACAATGCAAGATTCAAGTGAAGAAGAACTTTCTATGGAAGTTGTTGATACGCCAAACGCAAAAACAATTGAAGAAGTGGCTGCTTTCTTTGGTAAGAAAGAAAGTGATTTCGTTAAAACATTACTATACAACGTAGATGGAAAGGTCATCGCATTCTGTATTCCTGGTGATCGTGAATTAAATGAAACAAAGGCATTGAAATTATTGGGTGCGAATGAAATGGAAATGGCTAGCTTTGAAGAAGTTGAAAAGGTGACACATGCTCGTGTTGGTTTTGCAGGCCCAGTGGGTATTGATTGTCCTGTGTATATGGATCGTCAAATCAAACATATGAAAAACTTCATTGTAGGTGCTAACCAATCGGATCGTCACATTAAGAATGTAAATTGTAAAGATTTCGAGCCTGTTGAAGTGGCAGATCTTTGTCAGGTTAAAGAAGGGGATATTTGTCCTAAGTGCGGTAAGAAGTTAACTTTCCAACATGGTATTGAAGTGGGCAACTTATTTAAATTGGGTACAAAATATTCTAAGAGTATGAATCTTTACTATACAGATGCCAATAACCAATTACAGCCAGTTTGGATGGGAAGTTATGGTATTGGTCTAGAAAGATGTATGGCTGCGGTTGCAGATCAGCACCATGATGATTTTGGTATTAAATGGCCAGTTGAAATTGCTCCATTTAGACTTGCGATTGTTCCAGTATCTTTAAAGGATGAAGAACAAGTTAAGATTGCCAATGATCTATATGAATTCTGTAAAGAACACAAGTTCGATGTGATTTTAGATGATCGTAATGAGCGTCCAGGTGTTAAATTCAAGGATATGGAATTGATTGGTGTTCCTTATCGTATTACTGTGGGTCGTGGTGTTAAAGAAGGAAAATTAGAGTGGACAGATCGTTATACGGGTGAAAAGACTGAAATTGCGATTGAGGATGTTTATTCTGAAATCGAAAAAGTTTTCGCCATGTAAACGCTTGTACCTGAAATATAAACAAAAAATTGAGTTTTACATTTACTTTCAATAGGTTTTCATGTATATTAGTCATAGTTAAAGGAGTGTAATTATGCAAAATAAAATTGAAATTTTTAACAACCAGGTTATTATCAACTATAATTTGGCATATCCAAAGAGTCGTGAGGTTTTATTAAAATCTCATACGTTCGCAAAATTCGTTCAATATTTCATTGAATATCAAGAAACAGATAATGCGAGCATGTATGCGTATTTAACAAAGAATGGTGAATTGAATTCAAAAGAAGCTGCTAATGATTTCTGTCATTTCTTACGTTTATTGTCAATCTTTACTTGTGAAGAATTAGAAGATGAATATTATTTATCAGACAAAGATGCAACTTTAAGTGTTATTGAAGAGATGTATCGTAATTGGCGTTCTTTACAACGTTTTGGATATATGAAGAGCGATAATTCAACGGATTTTGGTATTAATACATTAGTGGCATTTGACTCAGCTTCAAATGATTTAATTCTTCGTACATATCGTTTGTTTGAAGAAAAATTAATGGGAAGACCAAACTTAGTGTATCGTCAGGTTCAAGCTGGAACAAATGCATGTTTCTCTGTTCACACTTTGGATAAAGTATGGGCTGATGAATATGCAGCATTACAAGATATTCCAATGATTGATACAGTTATGTTAAGAACTCCAATGATTTTGCATCCAAAATCAAGTAAACGTACGGGTATGTTTACTGAAGTAGATACACAGCCAATGACATATTTCAAAAAGGGAGAATCAAACTGGTTCTGTTATCCTTGTAAAGTTGGAGCTTTATTATGCTTTGTATACTTCAACTCAAAATATATGTCTAGTGCATTGAGTATGGCTAACTTATTTGAATTAGCTACAAAAGAAGAGAGTGCTCAAAAACCAGATCTTGTTGTGATCTTTGGTAACGATGATGGAAATGATGCAACAAACTTTTATTATGATGAGGCCAATGATATTTGGGTAGGATGCATTAGTGACAATCCTCGTATTGAATACTTTGGTTATTTAAAGAAAATGTGTTTAACATTACACAACTTGGCACAGATGAAAAAAGGTTGGTTACCAATCCATGGTGCTTTCGTAAACATCTATTTAAAGGATGGAACTAAGAAAGGTATCATGTTGATGGGTGATAGTGGTGCTGGTAAATCTGAATCCATTGAAGCATTAAAAGCAGCTGCTGGCGATATGATTCGTGAAGTCGAAGTTGTATTTGATGATATGGGAACAATTCACTTAGAAGATGGAGTTCCATATGGTCAGGGAACTGAAATTGGTGCCTTCATTCGTCTAGATGACTTGGATCCAGGTACTCCATATCGTGACATGGACCGTTCAATTTTCATGGCTCCAGAAAATCCAAACTCACGTATGATTCAGCCTGCTGCTCCATATCGTGTTGTTGTTCACAACCACAAAATTGATTTATTTGCGTACGCAAACAACTACACAAATGAATTTGGTCTAAAGAAATTATCTGTTCAAGAAGTAAAAGATACTTGTAAGTTAGGTAAGCGTATGGCTTTGGGTACAACGCAAGAAGTTGGTATTTCAACAACTTACTTCGCAAACCCATTTGGTCCTATGCAAAAACAAGAGCTTTGTGAACCAATCATCGACACAATGTTCCAGGCTCTAGAAGACAACGGAGTATTTGTTGGTGAAATTTATACGCACTTAGGATTCGATAAATCAAACCGTAAAGGTTTAAATATTGCGGCTCAGCAATTATTAGAATTCATTCAGAAAAAGGATTAATATGTTTAACAACGATTCAATGAATTATTACTCAACAAGCACTTTAAAAAGTGCTTTGTTGAAGTCTTATGCATGGATGGCTATTGCCTTATCCATCACGGCAATTGTATCTTATGGTTTATATGCCACAAATGCTTTATTGATTTTATTAAGCGCAGCGCCATTTCTATTTATGTTGTTTGTGATTGCACCATTTATCTTGTCCATTGCCTTTGGTGTGTCTATGGCAAGATCTACATCTAGTACAGGTATGAAAGTCATGTTAGTGCTTTATGCCATCTGTATGGGCGTTTCACTTACTTCGATTGGCTATGTATATGATGTAGCTACAATTGGTACTGCTTTTCTAGTCAGTGCAGTTTACTTTATTAGTTTAGCTGTTATTGGTACAACATCTAAAAAAGATTTTACTAGCTTTGGCTCATTATGTTTGATTGGACTTTTTGTATTGATTATTACACAATGCTTTATGATGTTATTTAGAGTTAGTATGGATGTTCGCTTACTTTCTATTATCACTCTATTGATCTTTACAGGCATCACAGTTTGGGATGTACAAAGAATGAATCGTTTATTGATTCAATCGGACGGTTCAGTCGTAGCACAAGATAAGATCGCCATCTTCATGGCTTTACAGTTGTATTTGGATTTCTTGAATATATTCTTAAGAATCTTACAATTGATTGGCATGGGGAATCGTAATAATAAGTAAATGAAAAGGAAATGTGTTTAAATGATACATTTCCTTTTTTTGAAAGAATCTGATACATAGATTTAGGAACTCCTTTTATTCTAGGATTTTTCCTTGTAGTCAATAGGATGCGATTGCGTGTATAATTGAAATCGGAGAAACCTCTGGAATCTCTTTTTAAATCTTTTGGCTTTCGATTAAAGGATTCCATAGGTCCATTTGAAAGGCGCGCGTAATATTCTTTTTCTGTACGTGCGCTTTTTCTATATACTTTTATACGTGTAAAGGAATTCACTATAGGTCTAAGATTTCTTCTTAAGAGCCCTGCAAAATTAGTCAATTACAAAAAGATTTTGCACTATAGTGCATTTATACGATTTTTTTGTCAATTTATGCTATAATAATAGCGCAGGAGGTATGAAAACATGATAGATTCTCATGAACTCAGGCGTCGTGACGGCTATTTAAATAAATTGATTGGCTTTCAGGATACGGAACCGGTCAAGGTAATCACCGGCATTCGCCGCTGCGGCAATAATGTAAAGTTGAGAATAATGTAAAGTAAAGCTTATAAGCCTTATAAATAAAGGATCTTTGGCTAAATTACTTT
>NZ_CAKVMR010000013.1 GCF_934772795.1 uncultured Holdemanella sp. | reverse complement strand
CAAAAGCAGATAAAAGTCATAGGATTTTATGCATTTCATTAAATTATTGTACCTTTATATAAAGCAGAAACAACAATATAATCCACTCTAAACAAAAGCGCTTTTCAATTCCGACTGAGACCACCATTTGTCAAAGATTGCACCTAGCATTTGCCAGGTGCTTTTTTTATACCTTATTTCCCACTTAAACCAAAGTTACGAAAGAGTATCACCATAAACAAGTGATACTCTTTTATTATGAATATATAAAAAAAGTCATAGGGATTTTGCTTTTAGAAAGCAATAACCTTAAAACACTCATAGTATTTTAAACCCTACAACTTTTAATCTAGCTGGTATCTAATTGCGGATTACCCTTAGATATAACCATTCAAATCTATCACGCGATCACATTCTTCAGCTAATTGTATATCATGTGTAACCATTATAATTGTACATCCTTCTTTTTTAAATTCTTTGAGTAGTTTTATAACAATTTGTTTATTTTCTTCATCTAGTGATCCGGTTGGTTCATCAGCTAAAATCAATTCACATGGCTTAACTAATAATCTAGCAAGGGCTATACGTTGTTGTTCTCCACCAGAACATTCATAAATGAATTTTTTTGAATATCCATTTAAGCCAACTTTTTTTAACGCGTCTTCAATGTACTTATTTACGGTCTTATTATTTTTTTCATTTATTGCCATCTGTAGATTTTCGTATACAGTTTTATTTTCGATTAATGCAAAATTCTGGAACAAATATCCTATTTTTGATTTTAAGAGTAAAGTGGCTTTCTTTGAAAATGGCTTAATTCCTTTTTCTCCAAACAAAATGATTTCTCCTGAATCTGGACTATCTAATAAGCCAATCATATTTAACAATGTTGATTTACCACACCCGGATTTTCCAATTATTGCAACAAACTCATTTTCATATATGGTACAAGAAAATGAATCAAAGATTACTTTCTCTTTAAATTTCTTTTGAATCGAATCTAATTCTACAATTTTCTTCATAACTATCTGGCTCCTTTCAATGAATCTACACATTCAGCATATTCTTTTTTCTTTAACGTTAAAATGGTAAATATCAAATCTATTCCAAGTATTAAAAGGCCAATTTCAAAAGATTCTAATATTCTTTTAGAATATAATGCATAGAAAATAATCACCGATAGATAAAGAGATATATTTATACTTAAGTATAATGAATATCTTTCGTAGAAAGATTTCCCTAAAAGATATTGAATAGACAAATAGTATCTTTTTTCAAACAAGAAAATGACAATCGCTTGAAGTTGGTAAACAAATAAAATTATGCTTATTAAAACGATTAGTATAGTTAATGAAATCAATTCATATTTTTTTTTGTTCTTGACCTGTGCAAAATAAGAATCACTTAAATAAAAATTTACTTTTTTGTCCATATTGTTCTGAATTAAAAATCTTTTAAAATTTGAAACACTTTTTTTTGTATCGATTGGGATAAAATAATTATCAGTTGAAACCCTTGCATTTTCCATCCAATTATGGTCTATAAAAATTACCGGATTTATTTTTTCTAAATCTTTCGTATTTTCTACATAAGGCATATGTCTTACAAACCTAAGATTTGGTTCGATTCGAATTACCTTACAATCTTCATAATTTG
This sequence comes from uncultured Holdemanella sp., assembly GCF_934772795.1. Lineage (GTDB taxonomy): Bacteria > Bacillota_I > Bacilli_A > Erysipelotrichales > Erysipelotrichaceae > Holdemanella. The sequence goes on along the minus strand of NZ_CAKVMR010000013.1, from coordinate 38,743 downwards.
AATAATAGCTTATCTGATCTTGATTGAATGAATAATTTTCAGGTATCAGTAAAATAGATTCTTCTATCTGATTAAAATCTAAAGGATTTCCGAATTCATCGCGAATCGTATAATCTTTTAAATAATTATTATTTACAACTATATATGGTATTTCATTTGAAACAGGTATTTCTAAATCACTGTCCATATGATTTTTTAAGAAGTCAATTTGTTTGTTTATATCGAAATCCTCATATATTCCATTATGTTCCTGCATATAATAATACAGTTTATTAACAAGTTCAGATGAATAAAATAAGTCCTCATTTAAAGACACAGATATGCCGTTTGTTATAATTTTATTCGACATTTGACTTTCATTCAAATTCAAAATATAGAGATAGTGTATTGATTCTATCCAATCCGCGCAGTTTGTTAAGAATACAGGAAATAAAACAAAAATCAGAATTCCTTTCAAGACCAATGATAGAACTGTTTTATTTTCTTGAGTACCATTTTGTTTTATATACTTCACTGATTTGACGGTTATCGTTGAAATTAACAAAATAATTCCTATCATAATTAAACTGAAAAGTAGCTTAATTCCCTCATTGATTAGATAGTATAAGAATAAAGAAGCACATGGTCTATAAGGGCCAACAAATAATGCGAATAAAATAATTTCTAAGAAAAGAAATAGACCGTATAAGATTGCGATATGTTTTGTATATAGTGATATAAAAATTTTCTTGTTTGAATTTCCTAGCATTTTACGTATCACTATTTCTTTTCTATCTTTCAGAAAAATAAAAGCGAAAATCAATGCAGTCCCTAATATTGCATTCAAAAAAACCATATTCAAAAATTTTTCTTTTTGCATAGAGTAAGGAACAATTTCAACATCTGAGATACCTTGTCCTTGGCTATTTTCAGGGATAAATTCTTTAAAATAATCTTTCATTTGACTTGTAGAAGTTTTATTTGAATTTGAAATAGAGTAAAGTGTAATAATTTCAGAACCTGGAGTGCGATTCAACAAATCATTTAAAGTGTGAAATTCATATATGTCATTATAATCTCCGTAATAGCCTCGATTTAAATAATCAATATAATTATATGCATCCTTATCATTTAGATTTGTAGAATAATAATTCTTTGAATCCTTTTTAAAATTAATTCGTTTTTGATCATTCCGTATATATAGGGATTTCAAATCCTGTGGATCAGCAGAATAAATATAGATTAAATTCTTTTTTATAAACCCCTCAGTATTTTCATGAACTGCTATAATTCCTGTACTGTTTGTCTTTTCACAATATTCATGAATTGTTGAAACTAAATCTTCATTAAATTGTAGGTTTAATCCTGTTACTTTTTTATTAGTTGTTTGTCCAATTGAAGTGGCAAAAGAATCCATTCTGTTTATCTGATCAGAAGAAAAGGAAGAGAATCCGGAATAAAAAATATATACACTTAGGATAGCAACAAGCAAGTATGATAATTTTTTCATAATTCATCTCAACTTTCTAAAAAAGAGTCCCTTATTGATAAGGGAACTCTTTTGATTATCTAGTTCTTAATCCTGAAGAGGCAATATGTGAGTGCGAATAAGCTGTTTTTGGATTCCAATTTACACTGAATTCAGTACTAAATTTACCGTTTTGCCCAGATGCCATTATCGAACCATTATAAATAATAGAACCGCTTATATAATTATTAGTATTGTATGCTTTTCCAAATAGCCAATAACTTCCAATTGAATCCAAACACGAAGTTTCAGCAGTTCCGTATTGTAAACTGATTTTGCTATTGTGAGAAATATTTTTAGAATCCGCTAATATTGAAAATGGGAAAGCAAGTGCGATTATAGAAAGCATGATTATAGAAAGTCTCTGTAGTTTTTTCATTTTCTCCTCCTGTTATTCTTTCTTTAGTTTGTATTACATAATCAATAGACAAAAATTCACCATTAAGTTCTTATTTAAGTATCTTCTGCTTATTTTGATGATTAAATCAGTTGATTCTGATTCTATTATGTTTTCTATACTTTACCTATATCTGGCACGCTATAACGATAATAAACTCAGAAGATACGATATATTTTGAGACTGAAAAATATATCTACTGATTTTATATCAATCGTAATAATCTTTATAAAACCAAGCCTACTTCTTAACACTGGTAAGCAGTGGAATTTTAATACCAATTTTTTGGACCAATGACTACATTCTGAGATAAACTATTCCTCATATAAATCTTTCGTTTTATATAGTCATAAATTAGTTGATACACAAATAAGCTACAATCATAAAAAATATTAATACATAAAATTTTATTGCTTTCTGCTCAATAATCTATATTCTTTTAAATTATTATGAGAATGCTAGATAACGTTATCTTTACATTAATTCTCACATAGATATGCTAATAATGTCAAGATAAAAAGCATTAAAATGAATCATTTTGGGAGTTTAACATTCCAATAGTAAAATAGCCAAACGTTGTTTAGATAAGGTTTTTTTACATTTTTGATTTTAGCTAATTGAGTACGAAGTGCAAAGCAACAAAACCATTCGTTATATTCAAAATGTTAATAATTTTTGTAACAATAGTTTTTCATCATTTAAAATATACTTGTAAATAAAATATTTGGAGATGATAATTTCCCGCCACTTTTACTTTGGGTTAGCAAACACCACTCCACCATATATAGATCTTAATTGATCTAACGTATAGGATTTTGTTTGCCAATCCTTTTTTGCATCTTGAAATGTATTTGTAATACCATCAAGATTTCCTTCTTGAACAGTTATGGTATTATCTTTTACTGCAATGACTATACCAACATGATTATGTCCAATAGCAGAGAACACTGCACCGGCTTTTGGCGAAGAAGATCGTTCGAATTTATCAGGATGTGCTGCCACCAATTCCTTCACACAACTACTTCCATCACCGCTAAAACCTGGATCATATCCATATAATTCATAAAATCGTCCCCAAGCAAACCATGTACATTGTCCATATAATCCAGCCTGTGCATAAGGATTCCTTGTCACCCAGGCTTCTAAATTATTAAAATTAGGATTTGTACCTCCTCTAAAAGTAATCCCTACATATCTCATAACGTGATCAACATAAGAAGGATCACCATAGCCGGATACATTTAACTCTTGCTTTTTATTATCAGAAAACTGTTGTGCATTATATTTGGAATATCCACCAAAATTACGAATTGCCCATTTAATATAGCCAGAGCCATAATTATATCCTTGCAAAGCCAAATATATACGTTCTGTATCGGATGAATTTTTTACTTTTGCTTTCTTTAAACAATCAGAAAAAGTGTGTGTTCCTACTTCAATAGAATATTCAGGATCCGTAATTCCATTAGGTACTCTAGGATATTTTGTATTATACCCTGACTCACTTGCCTGCATTGGATCATTGCCTTTCCCTCCTGACTCCTGCATCATAATTGCCTGTAATAATGTGACATAATCCTCAATATCATATTCTTTTGCATATTTTCGAATTGTATCTTCATACGCAATAACTTCATCACTTAGAGAAACAATTTCACTATTTGATCCCCCATCTTGTGCCAGCACACTAAATGTTCCAATAAACAAAGTAACAACAAGTAATAAAATCAATCCTGTTCCAAAAGAAAAAAGTGTATTCATCGCTGATACACTCTTCTTGACCACTTCTATTGATGTTTTTATTGCTCTATTTGTACTCTTAATAGCCGGTTGTGTTACTACTTTATCCGCTGTTTGTTTAATCTTAGAAGTATTTATTTTGTTTACAACATGATGCTTTGCCTTAGATACATAAGTAATTCTTTGATGGCTCACCGGTATTGATTCACTTAATGCCTTCTTATCTGTAGTTTTGAACTTATACTCTCTATGCTTATGTTTAATAAATTTTGTAGCACGCTGCTTTGATTCTATAAACGTCTGCTTAGCGACTTCACTAACGTTATTCGTAGCTTGTACATTCGGATTTGTTTTAACAGACTGTTCTACCTTTTTATCTTCTTCCTTATTTCTTGTATGAATCGTTTGCTGCTTAATAAAATGATTCACATTCCCTTTAACATTCTTTGTCTTTATGGATAGTACTTTCTGTTTTGTCTTTATATCTTTCATCTACATCAACCCCTTTAACATCTTTAATACTTGCTTACTTTAATTGTTCCAAAACTTTGTTGATGTATTCGAAAATATCTTGTTCTGAATTAGCTGATACCTCAACATTTTATACATAAACAAGACTCATTAAATCTAATTTTTTAATGAGTCTTTTGTATTTATTGGACAATTATTTTTTTATCTCCTGGCCTTGTAGTATTTAAATCATACAATAGTCCTCTTGGCATCTTATTTACAAATGGAACTATAGATCCACCATACTTAATCAATCCACATCCGGTAGGAGCATTTGTAATATAGCTCATCTGTTCTTCTGAAATATTCAATAATTTAGCTAAATCTTCTCTATCGTTTGCCGATTGATTCAACATGACAATAAATTCAGAATTGGATAACATACTAATTCCTTGCTGAGACGATAATAAATATTTAACATTCTGTGTAATCCCTGTAGGATATGCATCTCTTTTACGGAATTGTCTCCAGGCCGAGGCAAAGAATGTTGCACTTTCTTCATTTTCAAAAATAACATGAATCTCATCAATGAAGATATGAGTACGTTTCCCTTTTCTCCAGTTTTCATTCACACGATTGATAATGGCATCTGTAATTACCAATAGGCCTAATGTTTTTAATTGTTTTCCCAAATTAAAAATATTAAACGATAAAATTCTAGACTTGATATCTACATTCGTTTCATGAGCAAATATATTTAATGATCCATTTGTAAATAATTCTAGTTTAATAGCTAAAGATTTAGCCTCTGGTTCATTTTGCTCCAATAACTTTTTATAAAGATGTTTTAACGTTGGTACATAGCCATTGGTTTTTGCTTCCTGGTAAACTAGCGTTACACATCTATCGATAATAGATCTGTCAATTGGTGTAATACCGCCATGATTAGCATCTAAATTTTCAAATACAGACATCAAAAATTGAGATTTATCGGCAATTGAGTTTCCACTATCGCCATATCCCTCTACCATTTCCATCGCATTAATATAATCTGTACTGTTTGTACCAATACGAATAATCTGTCCACCTAAAGCATTGATTATGGAATCATATTCTCCTTCTGGATCTGCAATGATAATGTCATCATCTGTAGATAAGATCAAGAATTCAATTTCTTCTTTTGTTAAGAATGATTTCCCGGATCCTGGAATACCAAAAAAGAAAGAGTTAGGATTTTGAAGCAATGCCTTGTTACAAAGAATAGGATTGTTTGTAATCGCATTTTGGCCAAACCAAACCCCACCCTTTTGCATAATCTCATGCGCTCTAAAAGGAATGAATACAGCCGCACTTTCGGTTAATAAAGTGCGCGTGATATTTAATTTGTTGACCCCTATTGGCAATACTGTTTGTAGACCATCTAATTGCCTTTTTGAAAAATACAATGTTTCCAATTCACAAACATATTTACGAGCTACAGCCTTCAATGTTTCTGTATCCTTATTTAATTCTTCAATAGAATCAGCTAAATGCACAACCGTAATGTTACAAAGCATCATTCTTTGATCTCTTACAATCAAATCATCCAGGAACTCCTTACATTCTTTACGTTGCAATTCCATATCATATGGAATGATTGCTGAAAAGTTATTATTACGATTCTGCTTCATTTGCCAATCCGTAATATTCTTTTCAACACCAAGGAATTTATTTTCTACTTCTCGGACTGCCTCATCTGTTGGCACTGTAATAATATCCATTGAATACATCAAGTTTTTATTTAAGTCACACAACTCTGATACAAATTCATCTTTCAAAAAACCAGGATAATTATTTAAATAAAGAACACGACCATATTTACCATCAAATTCAAAATACTTATTGTGGTATTTACACATTCTTGGAGTAATTAAATCTTTAAAAGAATGTCCTTTCCTAGCTAAATCGGATAGATCTAATTGGAATTCCTCCGTTTCTTTACGATAAAAGTCATGCAATATCTTCAACCGTTCTTCTGCATCCAATTCAATACAAGAACTTCCTAGTCTAGAAAATAAAGTTGAAAATTCTGCAGTTATACGAGAAAAAGTAAATCTGGCTTCTTCTATATTACTTTTAAAAACTGTAACAGTAATATATTTTTCCTGGATAATATCATCACCTTCAGCTAATTTGGACAATAACATATCGTTGTACTCAACTCTATACTTATCCAAACCATCTTCCTTTAATGGAATTAAAATATCTTCTTTAAATTTTTTAATATCCACTTTTCGATTGTTAATGGTAATTTTCGTCATTACAGATGGATCAAAAGAATTTAGTAGATCACTATATGTTAGAAATAAATTATTTTTATCTTCTCCTGATGCAATCTTATAATTAATATCCAAAAACCTATAACTCTTTGTGTATCTGTTTCCAGAACGAAAAATACCATCCTTATAGACTGAATCTACTGGGATGGTATCCTGCACTGTCCTAGGCACTCTTATTCTTTCTTTGTTCTGCTTTTTCAATCTTTCGTAACTTTTTATCATGTACAATTGACTCCTTTCTTGATTGTTTAATCATTGGCTCAAAAACCTCATCATACAAGTTAAATGGTTTATTGATTAAATCTCTAGACGATAATAACAACGAATTAAATACCGTCTTAACAATATCTTCTGTATACATACCCTGAAATCTTATAAATCCAAAAGCAGCAAATGGTGCTGCTCCAAGCATACATAACCAGCTAGTTATTTCAGTCCCTAGCGTATCATTCAACAAAAAGAAGATACCACAAGCTATCCCACAAGCAATAATAGAGAATATGCTCTGTCGAAGGGATAAGCCAAAAAATATACTCTCCGTATAATCCCGTATTTCCTTATTGATCTTAATTTCAAAATTAGACTTCATCATCAAAATCCTCATGAATAATGTCCAAAGGGATAGATGATGAGAACATAATATTCTCCATTGGAATCACCATCTTCCCATTTTCTCTTGAAATCACAACTCGATCCTGTTCATGTTGTAACTTATACATAACCCTATCTTTCATAGGTAAAGTTGAAGGTTCAACTATTTCAATTGAATCTCCTGTTTTTAGTACAATTGTATTTAATATATATTCTTTCATGTTATTTTCCTTTCCTCCAAAATGGCATAATAAAAGCAGAGATTAACTCTGCTCGATATAGGGTAATTTAAATGATGTTTCATGTTTTGTGATTTGATCAAAGAAATTTTTTGGTTTGTAGTCAATTAGAATTAAAATACATGTATTAACTATCCAAATAAAATTGTTTTTCAAGTTTTCATATTGAATATCAAATATTTTTGCATAATTTAAATGATCATAATCATCCATTGTCGGTGCTCGATTCTCTTTATTTTGAATGAATAATAGTTTAGTTAAATGATGGAATGCTAAACTTACGAATGTTGTGTAATCGTATGTTGAAATGTCGTTATTAAAGCTTTCATTTGATACTATTTCTTTATAGTGTTTAAAATCTTGTTTATACAATCTAGTCTGCAAAAAAACATTATCAGGTAGGGCTTTTAAATGTCTATAAGACTGCATCATCGGATAGTTAATGAATAACTTTCCCCTTTCATCAGATTGATTGAAGTACCGAATCATTTTTTGAATCGTATCAAAATGCAAATCTGGATGCTGAGGCTCGAAGTCGAATATTAGAAATACATCTGTATATTTTAAGTCAAAGATTTTTTTATATTTTGTTTCGTAAGACCTTAAAAATAGCAATATATCTAATTCATCTTCTTCAAAATCAAAATAATCATTTTCTAACCTGCTTGCAAGCATATGCAAATTTGCTTCATAGGAATATATTTTAAAGTTTGATGCTGGATAACATTTTGATAAAAGTTGCTCAATAAATCGTGGCTCATCATTCTTACCTTCGACTATAAATAATATATTTTTAGTCTTCATCAAACTCACCATTCATATACAATTTACCAAGATTATGACCTTCTCTTAACTCACGATCCGTCGCTTTGCATAACGGTGTTAATTTTCCGCTTGTTGAAAGTATGAACAATGTATCAGGACGCATAATTTTATTACTCATTAAATTTGTGTTGTGCGTAGTAAAGATAACCAAAGAATCTTTATATTTTTCTTTAATATATTGGATGATTTTTTCAGATAATTCAAAATGAAAAAAGGCATCAAATTCATCAAAATAAAGAATAGAACTTTCTTTATGTGGCATTAAAAACCGAATATAAAAATTAAACAATGACAATGTTCCACTAGATGCATTCTCTAAGAAGGCTACTTTTCTATTTTTAAATACAAAATAAAGCTCTTTACTACCATCTGGCAGTTTTTCCATAGACAATTTACATTCAATACCCATATAATTCAAAAAATCTTCTAAATCATTCACATTACGATCAAGTTCGTCTAATTCATTTCTTGATAATTGAATCAATGCAGTTGTAGGAGTAAATATTTGTGTTATTTTTACTGCATACTCATACATCTTGTTAAAAACCGAACTCTTTTCTACAGCACCATTATTTACTAACCAGCGTACAAATGGTAATGATGGATTAGTATTTTTTTGATAAATTGAGAAAATATCTGAATTATGAAAATAGTCTTCGCTTTTTTCTATAAATCTATTCTTATTAAAATCATAAGAATAGATGATTTTTCCATTTATATTTAATACTTCATTGGTTAAATTGAATAAATCTGTTTTTTGATATTCATATACCACTTTGTCTTTCTTATTATTGAATAGGAAGGTATAAGTAAAAGTCGTAATCTCGTTATTAGAGTTCGCATTTGAAATAAAAGAATGGTTTGATTTCATATCATTAGACATCGTTAATGTTTCTTTTAAATCACAAAGAGCTTTACTTAAATTTGTTTTACCACTTCCATTTTTACCATAAATAATCATTTTTCCAATCAAATCATTAGTAATACAATCTTGAGAAAACTTATATCCATTCACATCTGAAAAATCAATATCTAAGTCATCTTTAAAATTCTTAAAATTATTAACTCTGAAATGTTTAAGCATTGGTATCACCTCAGCTTCATTATAACCGTAATTTTTTTACGGTCAATAGATACTGTAATTTTTTTACAGATCAGATTCATTATCAATTTTTAGTATTTGGTATCTTCTTCTGAATAGATTTCTTCACAATTTCATTTATATCTTAATTATTGAGAAGTAAAAAATCACAAACCCATCATTTCTTTGACTATACGATCACTCATTTTAATAGAACCAACTAAAACCAGCATATTAAATATCAGTTCACCGACATAGCTCCATACCATAGATACGCTAGATGCTGTAGTATCAACTACTGGTGCACTAGACGCAAAAGCTGAAAAAATAATACAAGCAAGAACAATAATAGCTCCTTCTAAACATACTCCTGCATAACTTTTAATAAACGTAAATGCTGTGTTTTGTGTACTTTCTCCAGCTGCTGCTGCAAGGGGTATTGGAGAGATAGCTGTGTACATATACAATTTAAAGAATCTTCCATATACAGTTAGAATCATCACAAACGATAGTATTGTAATGAATATAGATCCCAATAGTGTAACTGCCCACAAAGGAATAGATTCCAAAAATCCTGTATTACTTACTGCATCAATGATTTCTTGTGGCAATACAGTTTCACTTGATACACCTAATCCTGCAGTTTCAGTGATTGCTTGAATAATGCCTTGTACTATCTCAAATATCTTTGTCATTAATTCCATTCCATACATCACCATTCCCCTGGCAATAATAAATCTTAAAAACAATTTAAAGGCCTGTTCCGGCCTTTTTACATCCTGCCAACTTGTGCAGGTTCTAATCAATCCCCAAACAAAGAATAGCACAAGAAGTGCTAATCCAATTGCTTGAAGAGCTCCATGTATTTTAACTATGATTTGCCAAATATCACCACCCTTAAATGTTTCAGGTGATTCTGTTAACAATAGCCATATTTCAGCTAATTTAGAATTCCACGTATTGATGGCACTAGTTAGGTTATCTATGATTCCACTCACTAGAAATCACCACCCTATCCAACAATAATATTCAAAATCTCTTTAGCAAAAGTAATAACAATTCCTCCGGCTACCGTCATAAAGCCATTCGCTCTTTGACTCGGATCATGACTTTTCAAAGAAAGTCCAACCTGTACAATTCCAAAGCCTAATAAAATCATTCCAATCGCTCGGATAAGTCCAAACATAAATTCACTGAAGTTGTTTACAACAGTAACCGGATCATTTGCTGCATAAACTGGTGTTGCAAAGTTTCCTACAATCACCAATGCAACATATGCAAAGAATAATACTTTTCTAATCATTTTTATTTTCTTCATTTTCTTCAATCTCCTTTAAATAGTTTTCTGTTTCTTCTACATCCAATAATTCATACTCATTATTGCTAAGAAGAATATTTTGCCAATCCTCAATAAAATGATTCACTTGTCCATGAATGTACGGTTCACGACCTCCATCCATTGTTTGTTTAATACGAGGATGTTTTAACAAATTAAATTTTCTATCTCGAACAGGCCTTTCACCTTTCAAAAATAGAACAGCATAATTATTGTCCAATAGACGAACTTCATCAGAAGTTAACAACTCTCTTCCAGTTCTCTGAGAATTTGTTGTGAAACTTCCACTTCTTCCTTCTGATTTACCATACGTATTTGTATCAATCGTTGCTTTTCCAAGCTCCTTACTTATATATTCATGGGTACTTTGTTCATTTCCGCCTAAATACAATTTAGAATCACAGTTCCCCATAATTGACTCCCAAGTATCCTTATATAACGCTTTGATCTGTGCCAGGTTCTGTAAAATAATGGATACAAAAATAAGTCGTGATCGCATTGTCGAAAGCAACTTATCAAACTCGTCTGGTAAAGCAACATTGGCAAATTCATCCATAATAAAATGTACTGGCACTGGAAGCTGGCCGCCATGAACAAAATCTGCTTGATAATATAACATTTGAAATAACTGAGTATACAACATACCGATGACAAAATTAAATGTTGAATCATTATCAGGAATAATCGCAAATAAGGCTGTTTTTCTTTCGCCTATCTGCTCTAACTTCATCTCATCATATCTAGTAAGTGATGCAAGTTCTTCCAAGTTAAAAGCAGCAAGTCTTACACCTACTGAAATCAAAATAGATTTAGCGGTCTTACCTGCTGCCTGTTTATATATTTTATATTGTTTAAGTGCTAAAGAATTACTATCTATCGTTTCTAGACGCTTAAATAACTCATCCAACGGACTCTCATAATCATCTTCGTCTTCTTTTACTTCAGCATAATTCAGCATCTCCATTACCATCGTAAAGTTTTGCTCATCCTCCGGCGCATAATGATATAAATATAGCATCAATGCTTCAAGTAATGCTGTTTCACTTTTCTCCCAAAATGGATCATTTGTAGAAGATCCTTTTGGAGTTGTATTACGAATTAGATTCGTGATCAATTTCAATACATCCTTGTCACTTTGAATATAATGAAATGGATTATATCCCAATGATTTAGACATATCAATTAAATCAATGACTTTGATTTCATACCCCTCATCTTCAAGCATATAACCTACGCTCTTGATAATTTCTCCTTTTGGATCTAATACTACATAACTCGTATTACACTGCATAATGTTAGGTTTAGCATAATATCGAGTTTTACCGGCACCAGAACCACCAATCACAACCGTATGAAGATTGACGTTTTTAATTTTTCCATGAATATCCATTCGTGTTTTTTGCGTAAACAACTTATTTTCGAAGAAATCCTTATTCGAATGTTTCTTCACTAAAGAACGTATATATCCCCATCTAGCTGATCCATACTCTTCTTTTTGTCTGTAATTCTTTTCATTGGATAAGTAAATACCAATTCCTAAAACATAGATAACCAGGAATATTCCAATCGTTTTTAAAGAATTATCACACCATTGAAATTGAAAGGGATAATTCAACGCTTCGCTTAGATAAGGTAGTGCATGAATGAGTCCTTGATCCATATATGGTGCAATCAAAACTGCAAACCATATTGTAGGAATGATTAATAAGCCTAGAAATAAATATTCGTCGTTCTTAGCATCTCTCATAGTGATCTTTTATTGATGGATGGTCTGCATCACAAACCTTTACAATAAGAGAATCTAAAAAATCATAGTTCTTATGAGCTAATCGCTGTTTATCTCTTAAATCAGCTAATGCCCTAACAATAATTCTTCTCTCTGTATCATCTACCTGAATTTCAATTATTTCGTCATCATTTTTCTTAAACCATTTTCTCATAATCGTTATCTCACTTTCTTTTTTGATTTTTTCTTAACTGGATACTTAGGTGCAGAAGATTTTAGATTTTGCTGCTGTTTAATGTCCTTCAATTCCTTGCGAACAGAAGGCCTATCCGTAGTAGCTGTTGACCTTTTTCTTTCGACGGTTTTCTTCTTGTTTTCTTTCTTCGATGTTTTTGAAGATGGCTCGAACGGAGTACCGTCCTTGCTTGTCCGAGCTTTGTTGGGGTTTTCCTTATCATCCATTAGCTTTGACAATAAGGCATCATGCTCTTCATCACTAAGTGGTTTAGCATCATCTATACTCTGTTGTGATAATACAGATTCACGAATTGCTTTTGTGTCGATAGTAGCTAAATCAAACTTGTCTACCATCCTTGAGATTTTAGAAGCATCTTCTGCTTTTACCATAATATCCACAATTCCATCTGTATTATTCTTTTCTTTCAATACAGAATATAAAACTCCGTAATGTTTTGCTTCTTCACAAAACTTTTTTAAATCCGAATGATGAATAGCAAAGACCTTTAACTCTTTATCCGACTTTAATAAGTTATTTAAATTGGTTTTCCCTTTCACTTTTTTATTGTCTTTTAAAATAGCGTATAAAGTGACAGCTAAAGATCTTGCTGCCATGCCGCCCGCTTTTAAACCAACTTCAGCAGCAACCTGTATACCTTCTAAAGTCATCTTCATCATTTGATCTGCAGTATCTGCACTGTTCATAAATTCAAGCTCCTTTCATATTCTTTTTGTGTTTGAATACGCTCATCTTCTAATGCATTCACCATTTTTAATTTATCTTGAATATCGGGAACTCTCTTTTCTATATCTTCGCATATTTTGATTTCCTTTTTCCCATGTGCAATTTTAGAAGTTAACGTATCACGATCCATTTCTAATTGTTTTTTCAAATTTGGATCACGCGTTCTTTTAATTTTATTGTAGATGGATCTTCTTTGGTTCATCCAAGATTCTATTTCTTTATTTAGAGATACTTTAAAAGCAAGCACATCTTCGATTGTTTCTAGATTATGCTTGCCTACAAAAGTATTTTCCTTTGTGATTTTATCCATGTATATCAAATCCTTTCTTAACTGTGGACTTGGATATTTCTGTCGTTTTCCTTTAGGTCGAATAATTCCTAATTCAAAACAATATCTAATATATAAAGCCTTGATTCCTTTTAATTTTGTATGATCACCACGATATTCTTTACATGGCACAATATCCTTAACTGGCTGCATTGGAAATAAATAATTGTTGTTGATTCGTTCCATGATATGATCTTCGTCATATCGACCATCACGAGCAAGTTTATAAAATCGAAACTTTCTTTGCGACTGTGGATGTTTTAAAGTCCAGTGCTTGCCAGTTAAATCAACAACATATCCAATATCTTCAAGTCCTGATTTCATTTGATCTAAAGTTCTGGCATACGCTAATACAGAATCCACATCATAACGAATAATTTTTCTAAAATAGATGCCATCCTTTTTTTCTGCATTCCACTCTCCATAATTCATGGCTTTTCCTTCTGGTTTTTCAATAACATTCAAACCATGCTGTTTACATATTGCATCATTCAATTCTCGAAAATGATCAATATCTTTTTTCCGGTTATCATACTTCATGCCATCTACCCAGGAAACTGAATTCACAACAAAATGGTTGTGCAAATGGTCTTTATCTAAATGTGTAGATACAACGACTTCAAATCGATTTCCCCACATTTGTTTCGCTAATTGCACACCTAATGAATGACATTCTTCTGGCGTTACTTCACCTGGCTTAAAAGACTGTACTGCATGGTAGGCTAGTCTTCCATCCATCTTGTTATAGGATAACTTTGTATTCATCATTTGCTTTAGTGATGTACTAGGTTCGCAATTAATTCCAGTAATATATTCTTTCTCATTTGTTTTATATCCCTGGGTTGTATATGCCAACACTTCTTTTAATCCATCGCTTAATTCTTCTTTTGTCTTATCCGAATTTTCAATGTAGTTTAAAACTCTTCTCAAATCATCCTTTACTGCCCATATTTTTGTGATTGCCATAATTCCTCCATATTGATAGGTTGCCGAATCAAAAGCATAATTTCGTTAATTTGTTTTTGAAGCGCCTCATAATTTTCCATATAAACTGAATCATCCATTTTATTTTGTTTATAAACTGCTCCAGCTATTCCGTTTATACTCTCTGCAATTTGTCTTAGCACTTGAATCACTTCTACTAGTTCTACACTAGGTGCCGGCCTAGGAATCAAGCCATTTATACACATACGCAAATAGGATTCTCTTGATTGTCCTGAATATTTCACTAATTCATTAAGATGATTCCATTCACTATCTGTTAGGCGAATGACAAATTGTTTATTTCTTTTTCGCATCTTTATAAAAAGCACCTTGAATAAACAGAATGTAGAAAACTCCAATAATCAAACCACTAAGGAAACTTAATAAACTTATCGTTATTGCACTCATAATTTAAATTTACCTCCTCAAAAAAGAGCTACCAACTCTTTTGATAGCTCAGGGTCTTAGGGATGTTCCCTAAATACTTGTCTTTGGATATCCAAAGACGTTGCTTGCTACAACTGTAGACACTAATTGTCTGCAGCCTTTTTCTTATCAGGTATAAGATCTGCTAGATCCTGATTCATTTTTTCTAACATTTCTTTTTTCTGATTTAGTAATTTTAAATTTGAAGATAAGGTATTATTTTCTTCTATTAGAAATTTTATCTTTTCCTCATTTTTAATTTTTCTTTTTTCAATAAACGAAATTCGCTTAACGATATCTTCGTATTTAATCATTTTCAATTCTCCAAATCTTAATGAAGTAATTGTGAATATCTCTGCTTATTGATTCTCTTTTCATAATCATCTGATTTCTCTAAAACATGATTATCCTTATCATAATGATATAAAATATCAGATAGCTTTTTATCTTGATCCATAAAACTAGGACCATTCATAAGTAAAAGCATTTCTTTCAATCGATCCGTATTCAATGTTGGAGAATCACATAAAGCTAAACATTCATCTGTTGAAGAAGGAACAATATAAAGGTCATGTCCTAATTTTTCAGCCAGATTATTTAAAACTCCGGAATAAAAAATTGTTGCTGCTCCATCCGTTCTATGTTCATTTGTCAAAACTACAAAATGCCTGTCTTCATTTTGCCATGCTTCTTGTTCTGGAACTCCCATCAGCAATGTTTCTAGTGGAATAATTTCTGGTTTCATCATATTTGGTGATGAAATCAATGCATCATTGTGCAATTGCGATACATCAATACCATAATGATCAAGCATTTCATTTGTAACTCTAGCTGAGCAAAATTGATCATCAGTTGTTTTAATCATCACTCTATATACAATCGCTAAATCTCCAATAACTGTATGTGGCTCCATAGATAATTCTTCTTTATTAGTTTCTGCATTAATTACATTCATGAATAAAAAATCTTTTACTGAATCATAATCAAGTAATGCATTCACATCTTCTAAAACTTTATCATTGTGAATCATATTATTCGTCCTCTCCTTCTTCTAATTTTTCAAAATAAAAAGCCAATCTTTCAAGATTGACTGTATTAAAATCACACGTTTCTAAATCATTCATTATCAATATCCTCAACTTCTTGATACAAGCCAAAAAGCGGATCCTGTGTATCAACTTCGTCCACATCTTCTTCATAACTGTCAATTGCGTAAACAATATATTCTACAATATCACTAAACATATTTTGTTGTACTTGTTCTAAAGCTTTAATTCCTTCTTCATAAGAAATTGCATCCAAAATATTTGTAGAAGATTCTCTACGATACATATATTCTGTAATTGCGTCTTCTACAGTTTCAAACATTAACAATTGTGCCTGGACAATTTGTTTGTCTTCAGCTTTTAAATTTGAATAATTATAAATTCTAGTGTTGTAAGTCATTCTTTTTTCCTCCTTTTGACTTAGGTTTTTCCATTTCCATCTCATCTAATTCAACAGAATAAACACGATCATTTTGTTGCTCTTTAAATATCTGAGCCATCAATTCACTATCATTCTTTGTTGCTTCGTATGAATCCAAATATGCATTATCAACTAAATGGAATTTTTTCTTTTGTGTTTTCTCACTTTCCACTAATTCTGTGGCCGTTATCTTTAATGCTGCTTCTTCATTTAGTTCCAAGCTATCTGGAGTCTTATTCAAATCCATCAACAACAGTGTTTCATTAAACAAGATGGGTTCTTCCTCTTTTAATGTTTTCATTTGTTTAAACATAATATTTAAAAATTGCTTTTTTACCTGATCATTGACTAGTACCTCAACCGGCTGATCTAAAATATCTTTATAATGCTTTGATGGCACTACGGTTGGTTGTTTTGTGTCTGGATTGATATATGCATAAGTCATACGACTAATATTTTCACAGACCTCTTTGATCTTCATTTTTTGAAATAAATCAAATTGTTTATTCAAATTAATCCACCTCTTTCTAAATTTGTGTAATAAAAAAGAGAAAGCGTAAACTTTCTCAAAAAAAAATTATTTAATTTTATTTTCGTAATCTTGTAATTGATGATAAATACCATCTATAAAAACTATTGAATTTTCAGTACGGTACAATAAGAAATATTTAGTTTTATCTAAATTCAATCTTCGATATCCCTTGCTTCGAAGTCTCGGATTCAAACACAATTGAAATGACTCAGCAGAATTACTTAATACGAACTTTCCATTTTCAACAGAATCGATAAAATGATTTGCCGCTTGTATATTACGCAAGTGAAAAAGAAGATATTCTACAATAGAATCCATATCTTCCATTGCATTTTCAGTAAATATTACTTTATAATCCATATTTATTTCTAATGCTATCTATTGCTATATCTGCATCTATTACTTTGCCTTCTCTAGATTGAACTCTAGAAGAAGCAAGTCTATCCAAAAACTCATCTTCTG
Organism: uncultured Holdemanella sp.; assembly: GCF_934772795.1. Taxonomy (GTDB): domain Bacteria; phylum Bacillota_I; class Bacilli_A; order Erysipelotrichales; family Erysipelotrichaceae; genus Holdemanella. The sequence continues at coordinate 21,352 of NZ_CAKVMR010000013.1, read as the reverse complement.
TCATAATTTTCATTTCTTTTGTTTTATTGAATTTTTTAATTTCAAAAGGAATTCCATCATAAGCAACTGCTTGAGTTAAAAACATGCGAATTGCACTCGTTGTATCTGTACCTAATTCCTTAAATAATGCATCTGCCTTAGACTTTAAATCATCATCCACCCTTACTTGAATAGTAGACATACAGCATCACCTCCACATTTAAATTATATGCAATTTCATTGCTATTGTACATAAAAAGTATTACTTATTAATTACAGTTACATTATTTTGTATCCAATAGGATCTGAATGATTCATTTGTCAAATTTATAAATCAGTCGATAGCAACAGACTTTTATGAATTAATTCCTCATTTACATCTTTAAAGTTCACAGGATGATTATCAAAACATTGATATTTACGTCTTGCAATCATCATAATCTTTTGTGTTGCACCTCTACCTACTTCATCATTATCCAAATGCAAAACAATAATTTGAACATTGGGATTTCTTTCTAAAAAGGCATTTAATGCTATTGGCATATCAGCTTCCGTCTTTGCTGCTATCTTTTCACAAGCTCCACCTAAAGATAAGTAATTAAAAGACTTGTAATCAACATCCTCCATTTTTAATAGTGTCATATAAGACAACAAATCAATGACTGCTTCAAAAACATGAAGAACATTGCTTTCTTTATTTTGATAATTAAAACTAAAAGCCTTATTGCTTCCTGTATGTTCTAATTTAAAATCTTTAAATATATTTCGCTTAAATGCATAAGCAGGCATATCACCATCGTATCCAACAAACACAGCATTTCGAAAATTTGCTGACTGATAAAGCATCCCTTTAGAAATAAAATAATCAACAATTTCTCTATCTATTTTTCGTGTTTCACACAAATAACGAATCACTAAATTATTGTTTTTATCTTTCTCAGGAAGCTCGAATGGTTTAGTTTCTTTTTTATGATAATACGTAACAACTGGATCACTAATATTCATTAAACTTGCTAAATAGTTACACGCTTCTTTAAAATCATATCCTTCTACAGCAATCAAATAATCCAATGCAGTCGTACCACCTACACCTTGCGACCACCAATACCACTTACCGTTTGAAAAGTGCAATGATTCATGTTCTCTATGATAGTAATCCTTCTTTCCATTTTTTACTAATAGTGAAGGATGATAGTTATTTAAATAATCAAATGCCGATAGTGTCCTAACATTTTCAAGAACCGATTTCCGAATAAACTTTTTGCTCATTTTTCCAACTCCTTTAGTTTAGGGGCCACCATTCCAATACCATTCTGTTTACAAAAGCTTCTTACGGCATTTGGATTTTCTTTGATAGAAAGTTCTTTGCCTTCCGTATAAATAGTTTGTACTTTATACTTTTGATCAACAACATTTGTGAGCCATTCATGCATAAAATGATTCAGTTCTCGAGCACGAGTTGAATCTCCATCTACTCTTTCAAAGTATTGAAGTGAATCCTGCTGATAGGTCTGTGGATATAGCATCCTGTTCTTTTTATCGACAGTAAATTCGACATCTGGATCAGCCATCACATCACCATTTAAAACATAGTTATGAGCCATAGCCAATCGATCATCACCAATAATTTCGATATTTAAATCCATATAATTAGGTGTTCCATATTTCATATAATATGCACTGTTTGTTAATAACGGACTGGCTATTTTTTCGAATAACTCATAGTTTCTTCTTTCAATCGAATGATCCATAAACCAGGATTGTTTTGGATCAAATTCTTCATTCATAAATGCATCATAACAAGCACTATGCAAAGCAAATTGATAGACTTCATTATTCTGATACAAATGATCTTGTACTCTATATTCTTTGTTATCTGTTAAAAGATTCGATATTTCTTGATCAATCGTTTCATGAATATCTGAGGTTGTAATATTTGAATCTGACATAACTTCTTTATACTTTTCCATCATGGATACAATTTTAAGTACAATATCATGATTCAATTCTTCCATTTCCACTGGAGTAATATATTGATTTTCCTTTTCTAACATATGCAAATTCTCCTTAAACACAGGTTCTATTAGTTCGATCATTTCGTGTGCTTTACTCTGAATGTTTACTAAAATAGATTTCAATTCACTGTAATCCTTGTTGGCATAAGACGCGATATAGCCAAATGAATATTCAGAAGTATCAATTCCAAAATGATCACAAATAACAAAAGCCAACGATTCTGCTTCAATTTCTCGTTGGCTTTGGTTTTTATCAGTTTCTTTATGAAGTATGCTATGAGCATACTCATGTATTAATGTTTTTGCGGTTTGTAAATCCTCTAAATCCTTATTAATGACAATCTTATCTTTCCTTGGCGAATAATATCCTTTAGCCCCAGTCATAAAACTAAGATCTTCAGTTTCTGTTTTAAATTCAATTGGTATTGTACATACAGACTGTATAGTTTGAATAATTGCTTTCACTTCATTACTAGAACCTGTCAAATCATGCACTAAAGATGGAAGAGGATCTCCTGAAGTTTGTGAAATATCAAAGACTGTCGTTGTCTTAAAATGAGTCAGATTAACTACACGCATTTCCTGGACTGGATTTCCAGATTCATCTAAAATCACATTTCCATTCTCGTCGTGTTTATTCATTAATCTATCTTCTTTCGTTGTAACCGGAGCTAGAATCATCAATCCTTTTTCACCCTTATTTACATGACGATTAAAGTTTGTCTGCCAGGCACGATATCCAGCTACCAAACTAGCCTCCGGCTTCTGCGACAATATTAATAATGTGTTATTCAAGGAATAACTATGAAACTTACTTAAACAGGATAGATACCGTTTAAAAGATTCAGAAGAATAAACATCCTTTACTCCCTGCTCAATCATCGAAAAAGCCTGTTTAGTTTTCTCATCTTGAGGTTTAAATTCTGCCATTACATCACCATCCTCCCTAAATCAAGCAAAAAGAAAAGCATCTATTCATATAGACGCTCCTTTTCCTCTTGTTCTTTTAATATTTTTTCAACTTTTCTTTTCTCTTCTTCCATTAATCAACGTGGTTTAAAAACTTCATGAGATTTTTCAATCCAATATTATTTTGCTTCTTCAGAGAATCCCAATTTTATTTCCTTACTCACGCAAATATAGCCTCCATTTCAATAGTATTTTCATTTTACAAACTGTATGCTTTTCAAACTAAGAATCTTTTAACTTTTTAAATTTTTACATAGCACTAATTTTCCAATTTTATTTCTCCTAATGAAATAAGATCTCTAAACACATTTTCTATTGAGCTATTGCTAAGTGAGGTGCAAAGTTCCCGAATATCCCGCTTATTGAAACGACCTATTTTATACATACTTGCTTTTCTTACCATTTCTAGAGCAGAAAGTCCAGTTTCAACGAGGGAAAAACGATTCTCAAAATCTTTGTAGACTTCAAGAATGGTTCCAAGTAAATACTTAATGAATGGATAAATGTCTATATTTGAACTAAAGAACCTAAAATCAAAGTAATATAGGTTTAGTTTTGTAGACCACCATGGAAGGATTGTTTGTCCTATTACGCCCATCACAGTCGATATAATAAAAATCAGAAAATATTCATTTTAAGCTTAACTTTCATACAAAAGCCTCAAATTAATTCATCATGATTTCTTTAATTCTTCCTTATATAATTCAACAATATAAGAAGGTCCATTGCACCAAAGTCTTGTTGCTGGATCATATAATGCTTTTCCTGTCTTTGAACATAAAAAATCTGTTAGTACATCATTTCTGTTTTTACCTGTATCAGCTACAATTTCATCTATTACCATAGTTATTAATAAGTCAATTGTATAGTCCATTTTTTCTTTCGAGATTTTTACTTCAGCCATATCTTTTCACCACCCACAAATTTTAGACACTCAATAGCTGCTTCCGTTTTGAAACAATACTGATTTTCTAGTTTGTTAGGTAATAATTGTTTTATGCAAAAATCATCCGCTTCTTTTTCGCCTACTATTCCAAATGCACCCGCAAGGTAAGCTGTGAGGGTAGCGTTTGTTGCATCATCTGCAATTTTACCAACAATCACGTCATATTTTTTCATTTTTTGTTCTACATCCATAAAAAATTTCTTTTTTCGATGTGCAGCAATGCAATGCAACCAATTTATATCTGCTTTTTCAAAAACATGAGTATTAAGCTGAGGGGATAGTTTTAGTTCATAAATTGAAATATATCCATATTTTTGATTTTCATTAATCATGCCTGTTGCTAATGCTTTAACTATAGAAGTTTTCAAAAAGCTTTCTGCTTGTTTTTTTGATGTAGTTAAATAAAAACCTTGTCCAAAATCTTTTCTTTTCGCACATTTATAAAGATCAGGTTGTCTTACTTCACAATAACTTCCATGATAAAGGATGAGCCCATTTTTCAATTCAAGCATAGAATTTCATCTCCTTTTTCTCAAGATAATCTTTGATATCCTCAAGAACAACTTCATCGCTTTCACAATGAAAAATTCCATAACATTTCTCTATATATTCAAGAACATTGGCTTTCTGGAATAAATCTATAATTTGTTCAATTGTCATGTGCCATTCTTCTGCAGCCAATCTAATAATTCTTGTTTGCATAAAAGTAATTTCTTCTTTTTCACTCATTATAGATTCCTCCCAATTTAATAACAGCATTTAGTTCTAAAATATCAAATGTTTAAATTATAAATTTACATTGTTAGAACTCATTGTCTTTATTGATGACAAAGTATAATATACTCTTTAAAAGTTACATTAATATTTTAGCATTTCTAATATATTAAATACTACTTTCATTTGATAAAACTAGCATATTTATTAGCATTCACGCAAAAATCAATGTTACGAATATCCATCAAGTTCTCACATACTTGAAGTTGTCATTCCAAAACCAGGACACCAGCGCAACCGGACATTTGTGTAAATGAAAGAGCCGGAAAATCTTTTCTCAGTTCTTCAACGACAAAGTAGATTTCATCATTATCCCATGTGTCTCCTGCCTTCAATTTACACTGTTCTAAATCCTTTTGTGTTTCAAAGGCAACATCGCCGATTATAATTTTACCGTTTTCCTTTAAGTGATTGCGCAATTCTAGAAAGAAATCTTTCTTTTGATTATCCGTCAAATGATGCAAAGAGTATGTCGCAACAATGTAATCATATTGAAAGTTACGTAATGGTTCGACAAGCTCTTTCGAAAAGTCCCCCTGATATAAATGTGCATTGGGCATTTTCTCAGATGCCAGCTCAATCATCCTAGATGAAAAGTCCTGTCCATATATGGTACACCCTTGCTCATATAGCTTTGTTGTTAATGTACCTGTCCCAAACCCAATATCCAAAACAATAGCATTTTCAGTTTTCATTATAGTCTGAAAAATGAATCCAAGTACCTTTTTGTAACCAGCAAAAGGATATGTGTTTTTCTCATCAGAAATGCCGACAGTTTTGTCGTAACCATCTGCCCAAAGATCAAACTCTTTTTTATCTAGCATATTTACTCCCTCCATAACTTCTAATTTATCTAGCTAAATAATATCATACACCTTAGTTTTTAAACATTTGCTATATTAACCAATTTAGCTAGAATTACAATTCTCTTATTGTTACCTCTTGTATCACAAGTAACCAAAGTCATTAATCGATCATCTTTATTTACTGAAACACCAGTCTTATACAATCCCCTATTAATGGAATCTGATATAAATGCATTAAATGAATTTGTTGAATCCCATTCTGTTTGTGTGAATTCTAAAGAATCGTTCAAGTCATTTAAATCAACATTCATTACTCCAAATATTTGATATGTTCTAGTTTCATCTTCAGTAATAAACTTAAACGTATCATGCTTTTTATAATAGTTCTGATCTATATAACTCATCAAAGGTGTAAAAATAATGTTATCCCATTTACTAGAATGGCCATAGATTACAACATTTTTTGAATCTATATTTCCATCTGCCGATACAAATGGTATTCCGGCATTGGCATATTCTTTGTTGATATTCTTACGAACATAATAATCATTATTTGGGGCTTGTACAATCGGCTCATAAATAATTCGATCATCAAATTCTAAAATACCCACAACATCTTTATTTGTTTTTTTCAACAAAGATAAAGAAAGCTCCTTTTCAGAAGCTTTCTCATTTCCTTTAATTGATTCTTTTTTAGTCGTTTTTGTTTCTACATAATAATCCGAATAATCATAAGATTTCTTTGCAGTAACCTGATTGTAGATAACTCCACCAATCAATCCCACTACAAGTAGTGCAGCTGCTATTTTTATTCTTTTATATTTCATACTATTTATACCCCAGTATTTGGAACAACGATACGTGCATTTTCAAAATAATAAATAATTGTATCAGTTTCCTCATCTGCCTCTACTTTATAAGCTTTAGACTTATCAGCTAACTGATAAGAAGTAGGTGCTTTAATTTCTTTGAACTCATATTCATGTCCATAAATAGCATCCGCTAATACTGCTTTTCCATCTTTTACAACATGTTTTGTTACTTTGTCATCTCCAACTTTTCTTGAATAATAAATGTCATCATCAATATCTAAAACAATCTGTTTGTTTTCATCTGTTTTTACTGTCTTGATAATTTTAGAGAAGTCTTCTTTTTTAGAGATTTCATACTCTTCATCTTTTTCTTCTCCAGTAATCATCAATTGACCACTTGCTAAAGTAGTAACATAAGCATCTGCTGTCTTATCATATACTTCAAAAATTGCTCCATTCAAGAAATGATCATGATGATCTTTATCCACTTTATTGACATCTAATTCTAAACGGCGTTTTTCATTATAAAGATTCATTGAAACTGTTACAGTAGATTTAGTTGTATCTTCGTCATAATCGAAAGTAAAGTCATGCTTTTCTTCATCCAATTTGAAGCCTACATTTGTTTCCAATTCCTTAACATAGTATTCGCCTGTTGGAAGATCCAACTGTTCAATATTCTTACCATCTTCATCAATCGTTAATGTTCCAACCAATCCATCTGCAGGAATAATTACTTTGTCGTTTAAAGTAATATCATTTTTAGAATATACTCCAAAGACAACATCTTTATATGCATCCTTATCTTCATCTTCAAATGTTTTAGTAATCTGCAAATCTAATTTTTGTCTTTCATTTACATAAGATTGTTTGATTTCAACAACATCAATCATCTGACCAGCATATTCAATATCAAAGTCATATGTGTTTCCATCTAACACAAAACCAGTTTGCGTTGCTGTTTCTTTAATAGAATACTTACCTAATTGAAGTAAAGCTGAAGTTGTTACACCATCCCCTGTTGTAAATGTATCAACTACATCTCCTTTGTGGAACCACACAGTTCCTTCTGGAGTTACAATATCTTCACGTGCTGTAATTTCATACGTAACACCTGATAAATATTTTTCTTTGTATTCTGGAGTATACAAAGTTCCATAATCTGTTTTAGATTCTTTTGCTCCTGACAACATTTCACCACTCTTTTCCACATAGACCTGGCCTTTTTGTGTTTTATTGTCAAAATTCATAAAGATTTCTGTACTAGAACCATCTACATTGATAGGAATCTCTGTATCCTTTAATACATAACCATGAGGCGCTTTGAGCTCCACCAATTTATATTCACCATACTTTAATGGAGAAGGCAAATGTACAGATCCATCTTCATCCGTTTTAAATACATCCGTTGTATATTTTTTAGGATATGTTACTTCTTGTGTTACATAATTTCCATCTGCATCTTTGATTTTAAATTCTACTCCAGCTGCTGGGATACGTTTTCCAGTTTCACTGTCCGTTTTATAGATAGTCAATTCAGCTTTGATCGTATCATTGTAGATGTTATAGAAATATGTCTTTTGATCTTTGTCGATTTTCACTTCAAACGGTTCTAAAATATCATAACCAGCTGTTTCGTGTTCTTTAACGATATAAGTTCCATATGGAAGATAGTCACTAATAGCTCGACCATCTTCATCCGTAGTCAATGTTGATACGACTTTACCTGTCGATTTTAAAATAATATCAAATTTAAATCCTTCACCAGGCTTTTGAACATTGCTTTGGAATAATCCATATTTCTCTTTATCAATCGTTTTCGCAATCTCAATGCGACCCTTAATAACCTGATCTTTAACTGTTGTAGAGAATGTACTCGTTGTATTATCACCTGAATATTTAAGTTCTACTGTATTACAAGAACTGTTAGTTAAATATCCTTCAGGAGAAGTAACCTCACATACATTTAAAGTTGTTCCCACTGGATATTTTTTAGATTTAGCTTTTGATCCATTTGTCGTGATTGTTTCAAGTACATTTCCACTTGTATCTTTAATCGCAAATGTAGCTCCATTGAAAGTAGCATCTCCTTGAGTCTTAGTACCTGTTTGAGAATCCTGTTTTTCAACTTCAATATCTGCATACATCAAATCGAAATTTAAATTGAAGTTTGGAGAAGGATCTCGCCTCGATGCTAAATAAATAACTCTTTGATATCCACCTGATCCATAGATAACATTTACATCTCGTGCTGTAAAATTACGTGAAAAAGTAATACTCTTATCATAATTTTCAGATGTGATAGCTACTGTAAGATTGTTTCCATTTACAGAAGCACTAATTCCATTTGAGCTTGTGATTGAATAGTTTGCTAAAGTACCCTTTGTATCCGTCAATGTTACCGGTGCATTCAATCCCATCTTGATTGTTTGATTATTGAATGAAGGTCTACCTTGAGGCTGAGCACGTAAATTGTTGATGACTGCAACCTCATTTGAAATATCATAAACGGTTGTTCCATCTGTATAGTAAGGCTGATACCATGTTCCAGTCACTGCCTGCCAAATCATAACCTGAGTTGCGACATAGTATTTTTCTGTTTGATGACCAGAATAACTGAATCCGTAATAGTTGATTTCCCAGATATTCTGACGAGTTTGTTCAGATAATTCATCCCATTTTGCAGTATCCTGATGATAATCCAAGCCTTCTGTAAAAAGCTGCATAGGTTCAATACAGAATACTGTCTTATCCCCAACATACAATTGCTGTACATAATCAAATCCATACTGATTGGCAATATGGATCATCGCATAAATACTGCCTGTTCCTGTTGTATCCGTTAATGAGATTCCATCAGACTGAGGCATCAAATCCGGAAATACATCTTCTGCATTTCCAAGTTCTACAATCGTATCTAAATCATTTTCATCTGTAGTCGTTTCTTCAGCATGTACCGGTAGAGTATTCATCAATGAATTGAGAATAACTAATGCTGTTAGAAAGAATTTACTACCTTTCTTCAATATGTTTTTCATATTCTTTTTCCTTTCCTTTAGGTTGTTGCAACAAAAAAAACGAGATTTCTCTCGCCAAAGTATTTATCCAATTATCATTTATCACATCCTTACTGAATTAAACTTCCATTGCTCCAAAGGTTCAATCCATAATAGGCAATACTATGATCATTCCGATATACAGGCTGTACTGAATAATTTGTTACCTCAGCATTTCCAATATACATCACATCATTCATATAGTATTCCCCTGCTGATTCTGCTTCAGACATCGAACCATACGTTGCATAATAGAAGTTACTATCTAAAATCACATCACAGGAAACATTTTGATTAACTCCTCCTGGACATGCATAACTTGGTTGCACTGTTTCTGGTGCAGGTGCTGGTTCAACAACAGTTTCTTCTTTTGAGGTGGTTTGTTGTACTGAATCATTCGTAGTAGAAGAATTGTTATTGCTAGAATCAATTACTTTTGTATCAGATTTCACATTACTCTTTGAAGTATCATTACTTTGAGCATCTTGTTTTTTTGTGCCAGAAGAAACGCTCTCTTTTTTTGAATCACATTTATTAGCTGTATTTTCTTCCTTAACCTGAATTTCATTTGTTTTTGATTCCTTTTTGTCAATATCTTCATGTTTATTAACTTTAAATTTCTTCTTTTCAACACTCGTTGTTTCCTTAGAAGGCTTTTCCACTGTAGGAACAGAAATATCTTGATCTGATCTAATTGCTGCTCCTGCTCCAATCATCATCACAGTACTAATCACAGAAATAATTAACTTCTTCATTTGATTTACCTCCATTTGTATTTCTTAATAACATCTCTTTATTTAAAAATACTCAATATAAATTTTATTTACCAACATACAAATATTAATTCTATCTATATAACAAACATTTTTTCTTTTTCGGTAGGTAATAAGATTCTTTCGGTAGGTAGGAGGGGTTTTAGGGGAGGTAAAAGTCACACCTCACCACGCAAAGACAAACTGCCCCTCCAACAGTTTGGAACAATCACAAGTACGAACAAAGCAATTTCTACATTCAATTATCGCTCTTGTTCGCGTGATCTTTTCTTTGCCCAGCTTTCCAGCAAGTGGATCATCAAATCCTTCTTTTTGCCTGGTGTAAAGTCCTTGGGAAAATATTTATCAATTTCCTTCATTTGAAAAGATAGCTTTTCTCTTTGATTTGGTTTTTCCTCAGAAAGCGTATCTTCAATAAAGTCTGCAGTAAGCTCACCATCATGGCTTAATCTCTTGAATTCCTGACATTGAGCTAATGATGGAGTCCTTTGATTTTCAATAATCGCATTCACCAAATCAAATTGTTCTGATTCCGTTAAATATGACAATTCAACAGCGGGATTAAATGCAATTTTTATCTCATTCTCATTACGTCCATCAACCATTTCCTGCAATGGTTCAACAAGATAGGTTAAACGAATAAATCGTTTTATCTGATTCTTACTTATGCCTAATTGTTCAGCAAGTATCTCATTAGTTCTTGTTCCTGTTAACTTCGGCCCAAGTTGGGCCGAAGTTGGCTTATCATATTCAACATGAACATCATCAACATTAATATCCACTTTTTTACCTTGATGTTTCATGGCTTCTAAGCGCATCTTATAGGCATAACCTCTTTCGCTGGGATAAATGTTTTCACGTTGAATATTTGAATCAACCATCAGAATCGTTGCCTGGTCATCATCCAAATCTCGTATGATAACATTCATTTCGGTTTTTCCTAGCTGTGACATGGCAAATCTACGCCTGTGACCAGATATCATTTCATAAGTTCCATCTGGTTTAGGTCGTACAAGTGCAGGCATCAGCATATCGTTTTCTTTGATTGAATCAATCAACTTCGCCATATCTTCATCCATAGTTACATGAAATGGGTGTCCTTCAAAATCTTTAATTTTGTTTATAGGGATTGTCATTACCTTTTCGGTATTGGCTTCCTGTCTTTCTTCTTCTGTAGAAAATAAGGAGTCATAGCTTGGCAATCCTAAGTCTAATTTTGGCAAGTTTGCCACCTCCTTTTAAAATAAAGTGAGTTGTATATTCTTTTTTAATACATGATGATTCCATTCTTCAATCGCTTGATCTGATGTTGGCTCAGTTTTCGTTCTTTTAGAGCATAACGTACAGATAACATACTGACCATAATATCCATTGATTCTTTTACTGTTCCAATCAATTACTACATGGGCAGTTGAATGACAAAATGGACATCGTTTGATTCTAGGCATCCAGCAATCTAAAAGATTCTACGACCACATTTGTGGAATAATTCTTTTTACCATTTTTCTCATATGAGTTTGTTCGGATATTTCCTTCAATGTGATAAGCTGTATCCTTTTCTCCTTTTCTACAGATGGCATTCGCAATTTCTCCAAATGCGATACAGTTAACGTAATCCGAATACGAACTATTACCGTCCCTTGTACAGATTAAACAAAACTTCACAAAAGAATTGCCCTTATCATTTTTAGAAACTTCAATATCTCTTGAGAGTTTTCCATTCAATAAAACATAATTGTTTGTCATTTTCTTTTTCTCCTATCTATTTAATTCTTCTTTGTACTTTACTTTTTGATTGTTGATTAATTCCTTTGTAAGATTTGCATAAGCTAAAGCTACTTTAGAGTCTTTGGCATACGCATAGATACTCTTACCGGAAATACTTGCTTCACTCGCTTTCGTTGCTTTTGGAATGATTGTATCAAACACACGAATATTCTTTCCGAAACTTTCTCGAATCGTTTCAATCGTACTCTTTGTTAGATTCGTGTTTAAATCCGCAAGCGTCATCACAATACCGGTGATTTTTAGATTACTATTAATCTTACGTTGAACTTTTCCAACTGTCTGTAATAATTTAGTCATTCCTTTTGCTGGAAGATACTGCGTCTGTACTGGTATCAGTACTTCATCAGCAGCTGATAAAGCATTTACAGTTAACATTCCTAAAGATGGTGGACAATCAATAAAGATGTAATCATATTGATTTCTCAATGGCTCAATACAATTACTTAAAGTCTGTTCTCTGTTGATCACACTTACTAAACGCATTTCAAAATCAGCTAATTCAATGTTTGCCGGAATTAAATCCACATGTTCTTCATGATGTAATATTAACGATTCATAATTAATATCATTGTCGTTGATATAATCATCAAGCATAGATGAAACAGAATGTTCCAATGAATCATTGTTTTTCCATCCAAGACAGCTTGTAAGATCGCCCTGAGGATCAAAATCCACAATCAATACATTGCATCCATTTCGAGCCAAACCAATGGCCACATTCTCTGTAGTTGTAGTTTTGCCGACACCACCTTTTTGATTTGTGACTGCGATTACTTTACATTTTGGCATAATAAAAACTCCTTTCTCATATACCAGGATTTCCTGGCTATGTAAAAGGAGTTTGTTCATATTGTCTTGTTTTATATTTCTAATACTCTTATGTTTGGCCACTCATCAAGTGTTCTTAAAAGATGCACATTAGCTGAGAGCCTACTTTTATTAGCTGGAAGCAGTCAAAATATTTGAATCAAGCTATTTTCTATTTTCTGAGAAACCAGTAAAATTCATCCAATTTCCGATAAGAAAAAAGCGACAAAATCAACAGACTCTATCGCTTAGTTACATGGGTTACAAAGTATTGAAAACCCTTTGTTTAATAAATAAATGGTGCCCCCGAAAGGAGTCGAACCTTCGACCTGCGGTTTAGGAAACCGACGCTCTATCCACTGAGCTACGGAGGCATATTTTCTATTCAATTTTTACAGTTCTAGCCATTCACTTTTAACTCTTAGGAGGCGAATGCTCTATCCAACTGAGCTACTGGGACACATCATGATTTTAACACAATTCTGTAAAATCAACGATTGTTTTTACATGGTTTTCTTCAAACACCTTTTGATTGTTTGGATTTACTAAACCAATACACTCAATATTTAATGATCGAGCTGTATTAATCGCATACATCGAATCCTCAAATACAATTGCACTTTCTGCAGTTGTATTTAAATCTTTCAATACATACTCATAGATATCCACTTCTCTTTTTGACATCTTTAATTCATCCGCAGAATATACATTTTCCATATATTCCAACATTCCAAGTCGATCTAGTACTTTTTCAGACAATACTCTTGTATTGGATGTTAATACAGCCATTTTTTTATTTTTTGAAGCACACTTTTTAATAAAATCCAAAGCACCCTTCTTTGCCTCAATATGATACGCATATTGATTCATGATATCTTCATTTACTTCATTAAACATCCAAGCCTCATCTTGTTTAGTATGAAATCTTTCTTTGATGTATGTTAAAACCTCTGAAAATTTCATTGTAAAAAAGATTTGACGGGCCTCTTCCATACTCATATCCAAATCCATCTTTTTAAATAAATAAATGATGGCATCTTCCCATACGTGCATCGATTCAATTAATGTATCATCTAAATCAAAAAGTATTGTTTCCATATTTCACCTAAATGGCGCGCCTGACAGGGCTCGAACCTGCAACCGCCAGAATCGGAATCTGATACTCTATCCAGTTGAGCTACAGGCGCATCACTTGATAATTATAGCCTAAATTAGTTTCATAATCCATTAAAATGTGGTATAAAAGTTAATGTACATTTTAGGAGGAGAAAATTTTTCATGGCAAAACGAATTATTCAAGTTGAAGAAAAAGTACCCGCAAATCTGCTGATACCATTAAGTATTCAACACATGTTCGCAATGTTTGGAGCCAGTGTATTAGTACCATTCTTATTCGGTATTAACCCAGCTATCGTACTATTCATGAACGGTATCGGAACATTGTTGTTTATTTTTATCACAAAAGGAAAAGCACCTGCCTATTTAGGAAGTAGCTTCGCCTTTATTGCTCCCGCAAATATCATTATCGCAAAATTTGGTTACCCATACGCATGCGGTGGATTCGTTGCGGTAGGTTTTTGTGGATGTTTATTGGCATTGATCATCAAGAAATTTGGAACAAAATGGATTGATATCGTGCTACCATCTGCTGCAATGGGACCCGTTGTTGCACTAATCGGTCTAGAACTATCTTCATCTGCTGCAAGTACAGCTGGAATTCTAGGCGATAACATCGACCCTAAAAACGTAATTGTTTTTGCGGTTACACTTGGTATGGCTGTAATTGGAAGTGTATGCTTCAAAAAATTCTTAAGCGTCATCCCAATCTTGATTGCCGTAGTTACAGGATATTTAACTGCCGTTGCCGTAGGTATTGTTGACTTTACTCCAGTCCTTCAGGCAAGCTTTATCTCAATTCCAAACTTCCAAGCACCAAAATTCAGTATTGACGCCATTCTAATGATGCTTCCCGTATTATTAGTTATCGCATCGGAACACATTGGTCACCAAATTGTTACAGGTGAAGTTGTAGGAAGAAACTTAATTGAAGATCCAGGACTACACCGCTCTTTATTCGCAGATAACTTCTCAACAATGATTTCCGGTTTAATTGGATCTGTTCCAACCACAACTTATGGTGAAAACATTGGAGTTATGGCTATCACTGGCGTATACAGCGTACAAGTTATTGCCGGAGCTGCCATTCTATCCATCATCTGTTCATTCATTGGTCCATTATCTGCCTTGATTCAAACAATCCCAAATCCAGTTATTGGTGGAATCAGCTTCTTACTATACGGTATGATTGGTACAAGTGGATTAAGAATTCTAGTAGACCAAAAGGTTGACTATGGAAAAAGCGTAAACATGATCTTAACATCCGTTGTATTCGTTGTTGGATTAAGTGGAGTAACCATTCACTTAGGAAACATTTCCTTATCCGGAATGGTACTAGCTTGTATCACAGGCATGATCATGTCATTACTATTCTATATCTTTGAAAAATTCCATTTATTAAACGAAGAAGAATAAAATAAAAATTGTCATCATTCACGATGACAATTTTTTTAATGTCTTGCATCATAATAAATCGATGCTTTTACTTTATCTGTATGTTCTTTACCACAAAGCTTTTCTAAAATCGCAAACGCAAATTCAATACTTGCAGCTGCACTTACACCCGTAATAATGTTTCCATCTGTAACGGCATATTCATATTGGTATTCCCCACCAAAGTCTTCATCCATATCTTTAAAACAAGTATATTTCTTACCCTTTAAGATACCTTCGTGACCTAAGATTGTTGGAGAAGCACAAATAGCTGCCAACACCTTATTTTCGGCAAACTCATGAGCTAGTTTTAATACTTTCTCATTCTTTTCTAGCTTTTGATAATGTGGACCACCCGGTAATACTAAACAATCCACATTACTAAAGTCATACGTATTCATTGGAAATACACTTGAGTAAGTTACGCCAAAACGACCTGTAACTTGTTCTTCATTGTTGACACCAATCATATCCACATCAAGTCCACCACGTCTAAGTAGGGCAATTGGACCCATCGCTTCTAATTCTTCAAAACCATTTTCTAATAAAACTGCAACTTTCACGTTCATCACCTCTTAAAATAAGTATACAACAGAGTATAATAATTGTGAAAGGTTGTGATTTCATGAAAGAAACAAAAACAGAAGCCATCTCATCTGCCATTCTATGCATTTTATCTGGCTTAATCTTATGCATATTTAACGTATCCATATTAACAACAATTACACGTGTGATTGGATTGATCTTTTTAATCATTGCGATTCTATTTCTATATACATATTTTAAGAAAAGAAATAGCACAACGCTCACAACACTTATATTAAGCCTGTTCCTATTATCCGCAGGCCTATATATGAGTTTTGATCCTAAGAAATTTATCAGTATTTTACCTATGCTTGTAGGAATTATATTAATTATTAATTCCCTAGCTCATTTTCAAAAAGTATTACTCTTAAAAGATAATGGATTTGAACAATGGAAAGTCAATCTTGCAGGAGCTATATTCATTCTAGTCATTGGCATTGTATTACTTATGAAACCCATTCAATCTTTAGACTTTATTTTCTCATTAACCGGGTCCTTCTTAATTTTAAATGGAATTCTTATCTTTTTAGATCAATATTTTATTCAAAAAACGAATTCATAAATTGAAGTACACCCTTTTCATTATTTGTATAGTCGCTCATATATTTAGCGGCTTTTTTTGCCTGCGCACTCCCATTTTTCATCGCAACCCCATATCCACAAGACGCTAATAAATCTACATCATTTCCATTATCTCCAAATGCCATTACACTAGAAATAGATACATGCTTCTTTTGGCATATATATCGAATGGCTTCAAGCTTACCCACATCTTTCTTACACAGTTCGGTTCCAAAACTTCCCACATCATAAAAGCGATATTCAGGATGTTGTTTTTTTAACTTATCAATTTGAATTCCTGCAAAACAAACCTTATCATAGAATGCTTCATTTAATACAACATCCGCTTCAAATTTCGTTTTTTGTAATGATTTTATATAATGCGAATTCAAGGGAATAAGTGAAAATATCTTCTTAATAATATTCATAACAGAAACCCCAAACATCGTGTATCCACCATTTTGCCAGACATAACTAATCAAATGATACTTCTTAGCTTCTTTTACTATATCTTTTACTTCATCCTTGGATAAACGAGTAAAACTCTTTGTTTCCCCATCTGAAAAATCATAGATTTCTAAACCATTTGAACTTGCCACAAAGCCATTGTATCCTCTTAATTTTAGTTTTTCGATAACTTCACCTAATTCTTCATAAAACCTTCCTGTCACAATTCCAACTAAAATTCCCTTTTGTTCAAGTTCAATGATTTTATGAACTGTATCTTTATCAATATGTTTATGTGAATCATATAGTGTTCCGTCTAAATCAAAAACGACAATTTTAACCATTTTTTACCTCTTTGCTAGAAAACCTACTAAATATATATTATTATAGTAATATAGAATACGGAAAAGGGGAACTTTTAAATGAAAATATCAACGAAAGGACGTTATGCACTTCGTTTGCTCATTGATTTAGCACAGCATAATGATTCAGGATTTATTACACTAAAGGACATTGCCGAAAGACAAAATATTTCAAAAAAATATTTGGAACAAATTGTACCCATTCTTACTAAAGGTGGGATGGTACAATCTAATCGTGGCTTTCAAGGGGGATATAGACTCGCAAAGAGTACAAATGAAATTTGTGTATATGATGTACTAGTCGCAACCGAAGGAAATTTATCATGTGTTGCCTGCCTAGATTCCGAAATCAATGTATGTCCAAGAAAAGAAGATTGCACAACACTTTATATTTACGAAGGATTGAATCAAGTCATAGAAACTTATCTAAAAGGAATCACTCTACAAGACATTTTAAATCATGAACAAAGCTTTGATTATGTAATCTAAGCTTTTCTTTTACTTTTTATAAAGAAAAGCTTAAAATAATGATTAGAAAAGCGGAGGGTAATAAATTATGAAAACAGAAACTAAATGTTTACATGCTGGTTATGAGCCAAAAAATGGCGAGCCAAGAGAAGTTCCAATTTATCAAAGTACAACTTTTAAATATGACTCAAGTCTTCAAATGGGAAGATTATTTGATTTAGAAGACAGTGGATATTTCTATTCACGCCTTCAAAACCCAACAAACGATATTGTCGCAAGTAAGATTGCTGCTTTAGAAGGTGGAATTGCCGCAATGCTTACATCAAGTGGACAAGCTGCTAACTTCTTTGCGGTATTCAACATTTGTGAAGCCGGAGATCACTTAATTGCTTCTAGTGCCATCTATGGTGGAACTTACAACCTATTTGGTGTGACAATGAAGAAAATGGGTATCGATTGTACATTTGTTGACCCAGAAATCAGTGCAGAAGATCTTCAAAAAGAATTCAAGCCAAACACAAAATGTGTATTCGGAGAAACAATCACAAATCCAACAGTACGTATTTTCGATATTGAAAAATTTGCGAAAGTGGCTCATGCGAATGGAGTTCCATTAATTATCGATAACACATTCGCTACACCAATTATGTGTCAACCAATCCAATGGGGAGCTGATATCGTTACTCACTCTACCACAAAATACATGGATGGACATGCATCTTGTGTAGGTGGGGCCATTGTAGATAGTGGTAACTTCAACTGGTTAGAACACGCAGAAAAATATCCAGGACTAACTACACCCGATGAATCGTATCATGGAATTGTATATGCTGAAAAATTCGGTAAATTAGCCTATATCACAAAAGCTACAAGCCAATTGATGCGTGATTTAGGTTCGATTCAAGCACCTCAAAACGCATATTATCTAAACTTAGGACTAGAATCATTAGCTGTACGTATGAAGGCACATTGTGCAAATGCACTAGCTGTAGCCAAATACTTAGAAGCCAATGAAGATGTGGCATGGGTAAAATATGCCGATCTTGAAAGTGATCCACATCATGAACTAGCTAAGAAATATTGTCCAAATGGAACTTGTGGTGTATTGTCATTTGGATTAAAGGCAGATCGTGATCAAACTGAAAAATTTATGGACAGCTTAAAATTAGCTTCTATCGTAACCCATGTTGCAGATGCTAAAACTTGTCTATTACACCCAGCAAGCCACACACACCGTCAGATGAGTGAAGAACAACTAAAAGAAGCTGGTGTTGCACCAGATTTAATTCGTTTCTCTGTAGGTCTTGAAGATGCACAAGACATCATTGATGATTTACAACAAGCTCTAGACGCCATGAAAGCTTAGTCTTTTACAGAATGGAAATTTCCATTCTGTTTTTTTTCGCGTATAATAGTAGATATACAAAAAAAGGAGTTGTTCATATATGCCAATCAACATACCCGATGATTTACCCGCAAAAGACATATTAGAAAGTGAAAAAATCTTTGCGATTGAAGATAAAAGTGCCCATCGTCAAAGAATTCGTCCATTAAAAATCGTAATTTTAAATCTAATGCCAAAAAAAATAGAAACAGAAACCCAAATCTTACGACTCATTTCTAAAAGTGCACTACAAGTTAATATCGATTTTATGATGGTTAAAAACCATGTTTCTAAAAATACAAGTCAGGATCATTTAGTCAAATTCTATACATACTTTGAAAAATTAAAAGATAATTATTACGACGGAATGATTATTACAGGAGCTCCTGTAGAACATCTAGAATATGAAGATGTCGATTATTGGAGTGAACTTGAAGAAATCATGGAATGGTCTAAAACACATGTCTATTCCACGCTACATATTTGTTGGGGAGCCCAAGCTGGACTGTATTATCATTATGGAGTTCAAAAACATATCTTGCCAGAAAAAGTATTCGGCATCTTCCCAGAACAATTAGTCGATGAATATGACTTTTTAACCAATGGCTTCGATGAAATTCACTATACCCCTCACTCAAGACATACGGCCATTGATGAAGAGGCTGTTAGAAAAGTGAAATGCTTATCCATCCTATCTAAAAATGATGAGATTGGATCAAACATCATTGTCACAAAGGACTATCGTCAAATTTTTATTCTAGGTCATTTAGAATATGGAAAAGAAACATTAAAAGATGAATACTTTAGAGATTTAAAAGCCAATAAACCCATCCATATCCCATTCAACTATTTCCCGGATGATGATCCAGAAAAAGAACCTATTTTAAAATGGAGAAGCCACGCCAATCTTCTATATCGAAACTGGCTAAACTATGTATATCAATTAACGCCATTTGAAATTGAAGAAATTGGAAAAATAAAAGAACCCATTGGTACGGGTTCTAGAGAAGATCATGGCTATGCCAAGACATTTACGAAGTAATTTATTTTACTTCGTATTTTTTATTCTGCAAACATAGGAGTGGATAAATAACGCTCACCTGTATCTGGTAATAATACGACAATTGTCTTACCCTTGTTTTCTGAGCGTTTTGCGATTTGAATAGCCGCATATGTAGCAGCACCACTTGAAATACCCACTAACATACCTTCATTATGTGCAATTAAGCGACCTGTTTCATAGGCTTGTTCATTTGTGACTGTAAACACTTCATCATATACACTAGTATCCAAAGTATTCGGAACAAAACCAGCACCAATACCTTGAATACCATGAGGACCTGCATGACCCTCAGAAAGTACTGGACTTGTTGCAGGTTCAACCGCAACCACTTTCACATTTGGATTTTGATCCTTCAAATACTTACCTGTACCACTTACAGTACCACCCGTTCCAACACCTGCAACAAAAATATCAACTTTTCCTTCTGTATCCTTCCAAATTTCAGGACCCGTTGATTCATAATGAGCCTGAGGGTTTGATGGATTTTCAAATTGACTTGGAATAAAGCTATTTGGTGTAGCTGCAGCCAATTCCTGTGCTTTTGCGATAGCCCCCTTCATACCTGCTTTACCATCTGTCAAAACAACCTTTGCGCCATATGCCTTTAATAAATTACGACGCTCTACACTCATTGTTTCTGGCATTGTCATAATGGCTTTGTAGCCTTTAGCTGCTGCAACTGACGCAATACCAATACCTGTATTTCCACTTGTTGGTTCAATCAATGTAGCACCAGGTTTAATCAAGCCTTTTTTCTCTGCATCTTCAATCATTTTCTTTGCGATACGATCCTTTACACTTCCAGCTGGATTAAAGAATTCTACTTTCGCAACAACTCTAGCTTCTAAACCTTCTTTTTCTTCGATATGTGTTAATTCTACTAATGGTGTATTCCCAATTAAATCTGAAATCGCTTTATATACTGTCATTTTCTTTTCCTCCTATTAAACAAATTCAATATTATTCATTTAAAGAGCTACAACATCGCTTCATAATCAGTACCTCCGCTTACTATTCCTAGTAACTTTATAGGTATTATAGGAGTTTGTTTTTTCAAAGTCAACAAAAAAGTGATGGAAATTTATCCATCACAAATTTTTTTGAATGAAATATGAAACTCCATCCTCTTCATCGTCAACTTCCCGCAATATTTATACATCTATACAAATAAACATCCCGTTGTGCTGTCACAACGGGTATTTTTTTA
>NZ_CAKVMR010000012.1 GCF_934772795.1 uncultured Holdemanella sp. | reverse complement strand
TCTAAAATAAAACAGTTGATAATCACTGATTTGGATTATCAACTATAAGCACGACTGCCTGTCGTACAAAAAGACAACGATTTCTCGTTGCCTTTTCTCTATGTCCTATTCTTTGTCTTTCTTACTATCTTCAATCACTCTTGAAGCATAAGGTTCTGGCACTGGATCATAACGGTCCATTTCCATTGTATAAGTACCTAAACCTGTTGTCATACTTCTTAATTCAACACAATATCTAGACATATTTGCCATTGGAACTTGTGCATCGATTTCTTGATCTGAATCCACTGGAGTCATACCCATGATTGAACCTCTACGCTTGTTCAAATCACCAATGACAGCACCTGTAAATTCATCTGGTACACGAATCTTAACATTCATGATTGGTTCTAATAAGATTGGACGAACTTTTGTCATCGCATCTTTATAAGCTAAGTGAGCCGCCATCTTAAATGCCATTTCACTTGAGTCAACATCATGATATTTACCATCTAATAATGTTGTCTTCACATTTACCATCTTATATCCGGCTAAAGGACCTTTTTGGCAGCATTCACGAAGTCCAGTTTCTACAGCTGGGAAGTATTGTTTAGGAACAGCTCCACCAAATACCTTTTCTGCGAATACCATTTCTTCTTCATCAGGATTTGGGCTGAATTCAACAAATACATGTCCAAATTGGCCATGTCCACCTGATTGTTTCTTATGACGACCTTCACCAACAGCTGTCTTTGTGATTGTTTCACGATATGTGATTTTTGGATCACTTAATACAACTTCCGCTTTAAACTTAGAATTCAATTTATTCACGATCACATCCAAGTGCTGATCACCAATACCATAGATCACTGTTTCTTTTGTTTCTGGATTGTTTACAACTTTAAATGTTGGATCTTCTTCCTGTAAACGAGCAAGTCCATTTGATAAACGATCCTCATCATTTTTAGTCTTAGGAACAACAGCCTGTCCATACATTGGAGTATCGAATACGATTGGATCGGCCATCAACAATTTACCTTTATCGCATAAAGTGTCATTTGTCTTTGTATTTTGTAATTTTACTAAAGCACCAATATCACCTGTAAATAATTTACCAGCCGCTGTCTGGTGTTTACCTTTAACGATATAGATTTGACTGATCTTTTCTGGTTTACCATTATTGGCATTCACAACTGTACTATCCGCTGCAAGTACACCACTCAATACTTTGACATAACTGATTCTTCCTACAAATGGGTCTACGATTGTTTTAAATACTTGGGCTGTTAAGACTTCTGTTTCACTTGTCAACAATTCAACTTTAACACCATTTGGAGTTGTAGCTGTGTACATACCTCTTTCTGAATATGTTGGGAAATAATCAACAATTAAATCCATCAAACGTTGAATACCAATTGAATTGACTGCACTACCAGAATATACTGGACAAATTTCTCCATTACGTACACCAATACGCACACCACGTTTTAATTCTGCATCACTAAATTCTTCACCAGAGAAGAATTTTTCCATTAATTCATCATCACCCATCGCTACAGCTTCGGCAATCTGATCTTTATAAAGAGCTACTTCTTCTTGCATAGATTCAGGTACTGGACAAGGTTTATCCGCTAATTCTGGACTATAATACCAAGCTTTATTTTTGATGATATTGACAGATCCAATGATTTTTCCATCTTCAACAATTGGCATTTCAAATGGAATAACGCTCTTACCAAATTCTTCACGCAATGCTTGATAGCTTGCATCAAAGCTTGTGTGTTCTTCATCTAACTTATTGATGAAGAAGATTGTAGGTTTCTTTTCAGCAACGGCTTGTTTATAAGCCAATTTAGTTCCTGATTGTAAAGGTTCTTTGGCATTCACGACAATCAAACTTGAATCACCTACCGAAAAACCACCTTGTTTTTCACCAACAAAGTCTAAGTAACCTGGTGTGTCGATGAAATTGATTTTACTATCTTCCCATTCAATTGGAACGATTGTTGAATAAACAGATAGTCCACGACGAATTTCTTCCGTATCGAAATCGATCATTGAACTTCCTTCTGTCGTTTTACCAAAACGATCTGTTGCCTTTGTATAATACAACATAGCTTCTAGAACACTTGTTTTTCCAGCTCCACTATGTCCGATTACACTTACGTTACGTACTTCAAAACTCTGATAATCTCTCATACGCTTAACCTCATCTTAAGATCGGCTCTAATTGAGCTCTACAGTGTTCACGAACATAATCTAATGCAACGCGACCTTGTTTATCCGTCATATCTTTATCAGCACCATATGCCAATAATTTTTCTACTAAGCTTGGATATCCTCCATAAGCTGCACGCATCAATGCAGTTACACCATTATTATCAAATAAGTTTACATCTGCGTTTCTTTCAAGCAATAAGTGAATTGTGTCACGTTTAAACGCAATACAAGCTTCCATTAAAGCACTACGACCTACTTCATCTTGATCATTGATTTTTGCCCCAGCATCTAATAATACTTCAACACAACGATCTTGTCCTAATAAGCAAGCACGCATTAAAGCTGTACGTCCTCTGTCATCTTTGGCATTTACATCTGCACCTGCGTCAATCAAAGCCTTTAAGATTGTTTTATTGCCTTTTTTTGCAGCTGTCATTAAAGCTGTTTTCCCTTTATTATCTGAAATATTCACATCTGCCCCATTATCAAGTAAAACCTGAACAACATCTTTACGATCACGTTTACTTGCACGCATCAATGCAGTACGTCCATCACCATTCTGATAGTTTACATCCGCTCCTGCTTTGATTTGAGAACAAACCATTGGGAAATCTCCATTTGCACATGCATCCCAAAATACCTTATTAAAATTCTGATCCATTTCAATCATCCTCCTCATCATTATTGCTCTTGAAATCACAGAAAAACTGGAATGATCGTTCACCCCAGTTTACATATGCACAAAGAAAAGATTGAAATTTTTATTTACTTTTACACCTTGAACTTGATTCATCTCAATCACTCCTTTGTTTAACTGATTCCATTCTAACAAAGAAAATATTAAGTGCAAATCAAGTACCAACTTGGACAGAAAACCTACCAATTATGCCTTTTCACAGAATAATTCAATAGATTCATGAAGCGGACCCTCAATAAAAGCCACACGAATTGGAAATACAGGATCTGTTTGCATATCTACATCTTTTGGTTCTACACTCACTTTATAACCAGCATTACGAACTCTTTCAACAATTTCATTCACACTATCCGTCGCAAACGCAAAATGACGAATACATCCTTCACCGACTGGTTTTGTACCATCCAAAAAGATTTCAATACAACTATTAAAACAATCCAAATGAATGCCTGTATTCCACTTTCTTAATATTGGAAGTTCTAATAATTCATGATAGAAATAAATCATTTCATCATATTGTTCTTGTGTCTCACATTTAAATGCGACATGATGAATTCCCTTAATCATAATTTTTTCTTTCTAACAAACTAAATGTCACTTGTCCTTTTTCTCTTTGAACATCCGTACAAACAACACGTACTCGCATTCCCATTTGGAACACTTTACTATGTGTTTGTCCCTTTAAAGTCATTGTATCCTCATCATAATCGTAGAAGTCATTAGCCAATGTATGAACCGGAACGAGACCTTCCACTGTATTATCCATTTCCACAAAGAAGCCGAAACTCATAACACCGACAATGGTTCCTTCAAAAACTTGACCAATTCTTTTTTCCATGAACTGTGCCTTCTTATAGTCATTAACCATTCTTTCCATCATGATCGCATCTCTTTCTTTTTCAGAAATATGGAAAGCCTGTTTTTCTATTTTCTTTTCATCATTTGATGGTGTACGCTTTTGTTCATGAAAACAATACGCATGCAACATGCGGTGTACAACTAAATCGGAATAACGACGAATCGGACTTGTGAAATGACAATACTCTTCTAATGCCAAACCAAAGTGACCTAAACAATGCGCATCATAACGAGCCTTCTGCATAGAACGTAAAGAAACCATAGACAAGACTTCATGTGCATTATCATCTTGAATCGATTCTAAGAATTTTTGAATTTGGCTCGCATTGACTTCATCAGGATAAAAATCAAATGGAATACGTAAAGAAT
The DNA here is from genome assembly GCF_934772795.1 of uncultured Holdemanella sp. GTDB lineage: Bacteria > Bacillota_I > Bacilli_A > Erysipelotrichales > Erysipelotrichaceae > Holdemanella. Next base: position 39,474 of record NZ_CAKVMR010000012.1, on the reverse strand, counting down.
TCGCAACCGTACAAATCGTAGCCACTTTTTTAGGATCTGGATTTTCATGTACACGATACATACTTGGAATTTTATTGACATGCATATGGTGAGCCACACAAACATTGGCTAAAATCATACATTCTTCAATCATTTGTTCGGCAAAACCACGTTCTAAAACTGTTACATCTACGGGATACCCATTTTTATCCATAATGATTTTTGCTTCTTTTGTATTAAAATCAATACATCCACGATTATGCGATTGTTTCTTTAATAATTTAGCTAAAGACTCTAAAGTAAACAATAAATCTTTCACTTCTGAATACTCTTCCAATATCGTTTCATCCCCAGCTAAACAAGCATTTACCTTTTTATATGTACAACGCTTGTCGGAATGGATCACACTTGGAAAAACATTGTAAGTCATTAAATTTCCCTTTTCATCCACTTGCATAGCACAAGTTATTGTCAATCGATCCACATTTGGATTTAACGAACAAATACCATTACTTAAATCAAATGGAAGCATAGGCACTACACGATCACATACATAGATTGAGTTTCCTCTTAAGTACGCTTCTTGATCAAGAGCACTATTTTCTTTTACATAATGAGAAACATCGGCAATATGTACATATAATAAATATCCCTTTTCATTTTTCACAATTGAAATCGCATCATCAAAATCCTTGGCATCATCCCCATCAATTGTGACAGTTAATAAGTTTCTTAAATCTTTACGATTTTCAAGTTCATCCTTTTGTACTTTTGCAGGAATTCTTTTACACTCTTTTACAATCTTTCCATTAAATACCTGACGAACCTGATTACTTGTAAGCATCGCACTAATATCCACTCCAGCATCATCTGGATGCCCTAAAACTTGGATAATCCTCACTTCTAAAGGATCTGCATACTTCACAATTTGACATACAACTTTTGTGCGTTTTTTAAAACTAAATTCTTTTTCATTGACCACACGAATTGAACAATGTAAATCTAAATCGCTATAAAAGAATGTTTTCTTCTTTTTAACGATCATGACTCCTGTAATATTTGTCAATCCATGATTAAACACCTTGATCAAAGATGGTTCTGGCTTTAAGCGAACTAACACTTCATCTTTGTCAAAAATCTTCATCTTTTTATTTTTAGGAACATATACCTTGTTGTTTTCATTAAAGACAGCAATTTCATATCTAGAAATATCTTTTGCACTTCCAGCCATAAAATGTATATCATCAATCAAATATAGGCTTGTATGATCATTATAAATCAATTTTTCATCCTCTAATTCATTTAAAGACTTTACCATTTCAGTAAATTCTTTACTTGACTTAGGTCGAACGACTTTTTCTAAATCGCGTATTTTACATTCTTTTTTTTCTTCTAAATATTGAATGATTTTCTCTTTCATTTTTTCCTCCTTTAAAACAGAAAAAAGACCTTAACGGTCTTTTAATTACACAATCTGCAATGCGATCACAATCGCAAAGAACAAAATTCCACAAAACAAAGTTAAACGAGAGATAACTTTTTCAGGTCCTCTTTCTTTTTGTACCGCAAACAAGTTCAAATCTCCACTTCCTGTAAAGGCAGCAGACAACCCGTCTGATTTACCACTTTGCAATAATGTCAATATAATAATAACACCAGATAATGTCATTAAAACCACGTTTAATATATCTTTCATTTTTTATCACACCTTCTACGATATTTCGATTATACCAATAATTCAATAAAAATACTAGTCAAAATTATAGTCTACTAAATCCATCAACGTATTCACTACATGAGTTGGATAAATTTTTAGTCGTTCAATATCTTCCTTGTTGTGAACCCCCGTCTGTACAAGCACGGTTTCAATATTTTGTTCATACCCAAGTTTAATATCTGTTTCTAGATTATCACCAATCAATACAATTCCATCTTCTTTTAAGCCAAAATATTCTAAACACAAATCAAGAATGGCTCGATTGGGTTTACCAATACGAGGTGACTTTTGATTAGCTGCATATTCAAACATATCTACGACACTGCCATTACCAACTTCAAATCCACCTGGTTTTGCCAAAATACGATCATTATTTGTACCAATAATTTTGGCTCCATTTAAAATCAAAGATAGAGCTTTTGAGTAAGATGCATATGTGGCATCTTTATCCAATCCTATAAAGACAAAATCTGGATTTTCATCATCAATCATAAATCCTTCTTGATCCAACGCATCTTTCATGCCTTGTTTTCCAATGTAATAAGCCTTATTTCCTTCATAATGTTTCTTAACATATTGACAAGCTGCCATGGCACTATTATAAAACATGGATGGTTCTATACCTGTATATCCCATATCTTGCATATGCTTCACATTTTCTTGTGGTGTACGCATAGAATTGTTTGTCAAAAAAATAAACGGAATCTTATTTTGGATACAATAATCTAAAAATTGATGAGCACTTTTAATAATCTGCGTACCACGATACATTGTGCCGTCTAAGTCAAATACTAAAGTCTTCATAAACTTACCTAAAAAAAGAAAGTCTTAGTCGACTTTCTTTAAATCCATGTACGGAATTTCTGTTGGTGTTTCACGACCAAATAAAATTAATAGAACTGTAGCTTCTTTCTTTTCTTCATCCATAGCTTCAATAACACCTTCTGAGTTCTTGAAAGCTCCATTTGTGATTTCTACACGGTCTCCCACTTCAAAATCAACTTGAACATTTACATCCTGACGTCCTAGACGACGTAAAACAGCATCTACTTCTTCTTGAGCTACTGGGAATGGTTTAGCACCCTTTCCACTTGATCCGATAAATCCAGTTACACCTGGAGTGTTACGTACAACATACCAAGCTTCATCTGTCATGATCATTTGTACTAATAAATAACCAGAGAATAGATTGTGTGTTTTTTCTACTGGTTTACCATTTTTATATTCAATTTCTTTTTCTTCAGCAACGACAATCTGGAACAAAGAATCTTCAAGACCCATAGTTTTTACACGACGTTCCAAGTTTTCTTTTACACGATTTTCTTGACCTGCATATGTATTTACTACATACCATTCTTTTTTTAACTCTGACATAATTTCCTCCCTATGCGCCAACAATCATTTTTACTAGACCGCTTGATAAAACCTCACAAACAAAGAAATACAAACCAAATAATACTGTAAATACGATTACCAAGCCACTTGATGACATTAATTCTTTAAATGTTGGCCATTTAACAGTTTTTAATTCTTTGAACACTTTTGATGGTGAATATGTTCTTTCTTTTTTTTCTTTACTCATATGGATTCCTCACTTTGTTTCCTTATGCAAAGTATGTTTGCCACACTTTGGACAATACTTTTTAATTTCAAGACGTTGCGTGTTGGTCTTCTTATTCTTTGGGGTCGTATAATTTCTTGATAAACACTCTGTACACGTCAAAACAACTTTATCTGCCAATTCCTTCACGCTCCTTAACTCAATAAATGTACCATTTTACCCAGTCAACTGTCAATTGTCGTATACCACTTTTTTACCTTTTCAAACATAAAACTCACCTTTGAAGCACTTAATCCAAGTTCTTCCGCAATATTTTTTAAGGTATAGCCCTCCATACGATAGTCAATAATCTGTACATAATCTTCGCCAAAAACTCGGTTGATACGATTTTTTGTATATTCCCACATAAGTTTATCTAAAACAACATCATGTACTTCTAATGAATCGAACATGTTCACTTCGCCATAATAAAGTTTTGTATCCTCACGAATTCTTTGATCTAAACTAATACACGTTTGATTTAAATAACACTGCGTTCTTATGTTATGGCGCAAAATATCATAGGCCTTATTTTTAGTACAACGTCTATAAAATCCTGTAAATGAAAGTACACGATCCATTCGATATTCAAAAATGCAATGATACAACAATAAATCGGCATGGCGATAGAATTCTTCTCTATCACACAAAACTGTATTTGTCTTTCGCACAAAGACATCCGCCCATATTTCCGTCACCATAGGTCTATAGTATTGAATCAAATTTTGCATTTCATTAAAATCATTCATTTGAACCATGTATATACATTCATATATATTCATCTTTATCACCTAAATCCATTATAACGAGGCAATGTGAAAAAGACATTAAAAAAGCCGATTTTATAAAAAATCGACTTATTTGATTGGATTTCTTTGATTGTATACTTCATACATCAAGACAGCTGCCGCAACACTCGCATTTAATGAAGTGATACTTCCAACCATTGGTAGATACACCATATAGTCACATTGTTTCTTTACAAGATTTGAAATGCCCTGACCTTCCGATCCAATAACCAATACAGTTGGTGAATCATACATTCCTTCACGATACTCTCTTGCATCCTTCATATCTGTACCAACAACCCAATATCCATCTTGTTTCAAGTTTCTTAGTGTCTGCGATAAATTCGTCACAATGGAAACCGGTACAGTATAAGCAGCTCCTGTACTAGCTTTTACAACAGTAGGTGTTAATCCACAACTATTGTGTTTTGTCAAAATAACACCATCCACACCTGTACAATCACAAGTTCTTAAAATGGCACCTACATTATGTGGATCTTGAACACCGTCTAGTGCCACTAATAAACCAGGTTTTTTAGCACGTCTAACTAATTCTTCAATACTATATGTTTCAATTTCGCTTACTTTAACCGCAACTCCATTATGATGTGTCGAATTCGCTATTTTATCTAATTTTGCTCGGTTACAATACTCTACCCTTAAATTTGATTTTTGAATCGATTTTAAAAGCTTTGCATCCTTCAAACCTTGAAGTACATATACTTTTTCAATTGAATCCGGATCATTTTGAAGTGCAGAATACACATTTTTTCCATATACGATCATAGACTGTCCCCTATCTCAATTATTCTATCTAGACAAACCTTAAGTCTATCCTGATGTCCATATAAATATAAATATCCCAACATAGATTCTAATGCGGTTGCCTCTAAGTATGTTTTGTGTGTCGCATTTTTAGCCTTTGAATGAATCGTCGCATTTCTTCCACGTGCAAGAATCGTTTTCTCTTCTTCCGTAAAAAAATCTTCATCCATCATTGTATTCAACATAACAGATTGCCCTTTAGCACTACAAATTACTGCATTTTTCTTTTGAAGAACATGGGCCTTGCGATAACCTAAACTTAGAAGGTGTTCACGCACAGCCAAAGACATAACGGCATCACCAATCCATGCTAGACTTGTCGCATTCTCAGTTACAATTTCCATTACAGAATTCCTTTTTCAATCAATGCAGCACGAAGTGTATCTGCCGTTTCAAAGTCTTTTTCTTTAACTGCACTTCTCCAGTTTTGATACATTTCTTTATCTTCTGCACTCATTGTGACCTTATCAAATTCAATTCCTAAAATATAAAGCATTTTTTCTAATGTATGTACTAAAACCGCTACATTTTCTACATCCATTTCTCTTTGACGAACCGCCTGATTGATTTTCTTAACGACTTCATAAACAACACTGATCGCATTTGGTGTATTTAAATCATCATTTAATGCATCAATAAATGCTGTATATGTTTCATCAAATGTAGTTGCTTCTGAAGCGTTAGATAAAGCAAGTTTTACACAAGCTTGTTTATAAGCAGCCGCAATCTTATCTAATTCCTTCTTTGAAGTTGCGAAGGCTTCTTCATTTAAGTTTAATGGTGCACGATAATGTGTAGAAATCATCAACCAACGCGTTAAGTTTCCTCCGTGGTTTGCAATCAAGTCTTTAGCCCACCATACATTACCTAACGATTTAGACATCTTGATACCATTGATATTGATCATACCATTGTGTACCCAGATATTTGACAAGTGTGTATTGTTGCATACTTCGCATTGGGCAATTTCATTTTCGTGGTGAGGGAATTTCAAATCTAAACCACCACCATGGATATCAATCAATGTTTTCTTAAATACATCCTGAATCATCACCACACATTCTGTATGCCATCCTGGACGTCCTTTTGACCATGGTGAATCCCATTTAATACCTTCTGTTGTTTCTTTCCATAAAGTAAAATCCAATGGATTTTCCTTCTTTTCGTTTTCATCAATACGAGCACCAACCATTAAATCATCGATACTTTGATGAGATAGTTCTCCATACTTCGCATCACTATTTACACGGAAATAAACATCACCACCCACTTGATAAGCTGATCCATTTTTAACCATCTTATCAATAAACTCAATAATACGATCCATAGTTTCTGTAACACGAGGTGCATAATCAGGAAGATCTGCATGCAGTCCTCTACGAACATCATTGTAGGCAATAATGAATTTATCTGTAATTTCTTTTTCAGATACATTTTGTTCGATAGCCGTTTTAATGATCTTATCATCCACATCTGTATAGTTGGAAGCGAAAGTAACTTCATATCCTTGTGCAGACAATGCCTTTTTTAATGTATCAAATACAACGATAGGACGAGCATTTCCAATATGTGGATAGTTATAGACCGTTGGTCCACATACATACATGGAAATCTTTCCTGGTTCGATTGGTTTTAATTCTTCAATGGTTTGAGAATAACTATTATATAATTTCATAATAAAATGTCCTCCAATTCATATTGTTTATTATACAATACAAAACATGAAAAAAAAAGCTAACCAAATGGTTAGCTTACATGTAAATTCGTCATGATACGACGAATATCTTCTTCATATGGAGTGCCTGCTAAATTTTCTAATGCAGGGTTAAAGTATTCCATCATATGATCGATATCTTTTAAATATGAATATTGAAGACCAATTAAATACTGAATGGTTCCAACAGGGAATTTTTTATTGTTGTCAAGATCAGACTTACCATCCCACATACCATTTAAAATTTCTTTACAGTCATCAATATATTTGGCTTCTTTCTTCATTAAGATACTAAATTGAATCTGCATATTCTTGAATGTCTTTTCATCAACATAGCTTTTTCCATAAGAAAGCATGCCCTCAGCTTTTTTGATTTTTCCTTTTTCTAAATAATAATAGAATCCACGAGATGCAACACTAGCCTTTTGTTTATTTGAAATACGCATGTTTTTCAACAATTCAAATTGTTCTTCAATTTTTGCATCATTTCTCTGTGCCAAATAACCACTTAAGCGCATGTATTCACGGTTAAATGCCTGATATGAGAACTTGCATGCTCCTGTATCTAATGTTTTATAGAATTCGTCATATTGTTCATTATTTAATTGAGTTAATAACTTCTTCCATACAACTTTTTTCATAATCATTGGCACTAATATAAATACTAATGTCAATACAATTATGATAACTACATTCAATGTCTTACTATCCATTTTGTTCCTTATCCTTTTCTAATTCTAAAGTTAAATCACGAAACTGAGCTAATAAATCTTCATCAATTCCATCTTTTCTTAATTTTTCCATGTAAACAGCATCTAAATCGTCTACATCTTTTGTTAGATCATCACGCTCAGAATCCGTCAAACGATGTCGAATACCCATCGCTAACACCTCACAATCTCTAAAAGTTAGAATACATGATTTACCTATTTATTTCAAGGTTTTGATTTGCACTTTTTAGTAAAGTAGGCAAAAAAAAGGAACCCTATTGGATTCCTTTAAAAGTCTTACAATTATTAAGCTAATTCTGAGAAGTACTTAATTGTACGAACCATCTGGCTTGTGTAAGAGTTTTCGTTGTCATACCAAGAAACAACTTGTACGTGAGTAGTTCCGTCACCTAATGAGTGAGCCATTGTTTGAGTTGCATCGAACAATGATCCGTAACGCATACCAACGATGTCGCTAGATACTAATTGTTCTTCAGTGTATCCGAATGATTCAGTTGTAGCAGCTTTCATAGCAGCGTTGATTTCATCAACTGTAACTTCTCCGTCAACAACAGCTACTAAAATAGTAGTTGATCCTGTAGGAGTTGGAACACGTTGAGCAGATCCGATTAATTTTCCGTTTAATTCAGGGATAACTAATCCGATAGCTTTTGCAGCACCTGTTGAGTTAGGAACAATGTTAACTGCAGCAGCACGGCTACGACGTAAATCACCTTTACGTTGAGGTCCGTCCAATGTCATTTGGTCACCAGTGTAAGCGTGAACTGTAGTCATGATACCTGATTTAATTGGAGCTAATTTGTTCAAAGCGTTAGCCATAGGAGCTAAACAGTTTGTTGTACAAGAAGCTGCAGAAATTACTGTATCTTCTGGTTTTAATGTTTCGTGGTTTACATTGTAAACGATTGTTGGTAAGTCATTTCCTGCTGGAGCAGAGATAACAACTTTACGAGCACCTGCTTTAATGTGTGCTTCTGCTTTAGCTTTTGAAGTATAGAATCCTGTACATTCTAATACTACGTCAACTCCTAATTCACCCCAAGGTAATTTAGAAGCATCAGCTTCTGCGTAGATAGTGATTTCTTTTCCATCTACTGTAATTGAATTTTCACCAGCAACAACTGTGTCAGCCTTAGCGTAAGTTCCTTGAGTTGAATCATATTTCAACAAGTGAGCTAACATCTTAGGGCTAGTCAAGTCATTGATAGCTACTACTTCGTAGCCTTCAGCACCAAACATTTGACGGAATGCCAAACGTCCGATACGTCCAAAACCGTTAATCGCAACTTTTACTGTCATGTCAGTAAATCCTCCTTTAAATACCATTGTTATTATAAAAGCCTACTGTTGATTTGTCAATTCTCTAACAAGTAAAACTTTTTACAACTAACAACTACTTATATTTTAGACTATTTACACTTCATTCTCAAGCATTTTCATACTTTTTACATAACCTTAATTGTGCTATTATATTCAAAAGGAGGAATTAAAAATGAACCAAAGTTTAATCCTAGATTTACTAGAAAACAACGCTCGTCTAACTTCACAAGATCTAGCCGATATTTTGAATGAAGATGAAGCAAGTATAAAATCAGAGATTCAATCTTTAGAAAAAGACAAAATTATTTGTGGTTATCACACAATTATCAACTACAATAAAGCGTTAAAAGATCAAAAAGTTTTAGCATATATTGAAGTAAGTTGTACACCAACAAGAAATAGAGGCTATGATAAGACAGCCGCATTGATTGCCAACTATCCTGAAGTAGACACAATGTATCTATTAAGTGGAGATTGTGATTTCTTATGTTTGGTACAAGGTAAAACCATGTTTGAAGTGGCTCGCTTTGTTTCCGACAAGATTGCCTGTGTTGAAGACGTTCGATCTACAAAGACATTATTTGTTTTAAAACAATATAAACAAAGTGGTATTGTCATGATTGACAAGCCTAAAGATAAAGAATCAAGATTGGTTGTGACTCCATAATGAAAAGTTTATCTACAAAAGCAACATCTATCAAGCCAAGCGGAATCCGTAAATTCTTTGATTTGGCAAACACAATGGAAGGTGTTATCTCTTTAGGTGTTGGTGAACCCGATTTCGCAACGCCATGGCACATTTGTGAAAATGCGATTCACTACATGAGTACAGGACACACGCACTATACAGCCAATCGTGGTTTATTAGAGCTTCGTGAAGAAATCTGTAAATTCCATAAGGAACATTACAATCAAATATATGATCCTGAAAGTGAAGTCATTGTCACAATTGGCGGTAGTGAAGCTATTGACTTATGTATGCGTGCCCTATTGAATCCTGGCGACGAAGTTATTGTATTAGATCCTAACTACGTTGCTTATGCACCAAGCGTTACATTAAGTGATGGTGTTGTTGTCCCTTTACAATTAAAAGAAGAAAATGACTTTAAAATCATTCCAGAAGATTTAAAGAAAGTCATCACCCCAAAGACAAAAGCTATGATCATCAACTATCCTAGCAATCCTACTGGTGGTGTCATGACTTATGAAGATTATGCTAAGCTAGTTGATATCATCAAAGAATCAGGTATATATGTTGTGAGTGATGAAATCTATGCCGAACTTAGCTTTGATCAGCTTTTTGCATCATTAGCACAATTTGATGAAATCAAATCACAAATTATTGTCGTAAACGGTTTTTCAAAAGCATATGCTATGACAGGATGGCGTCTAGGCTATTGTATGGCCAATAAAGAACTATCTTCCGTTATGAATAAGATTCACCAATATGTAATCATGTCAGCTCCTGTCATGTCTCAATATGCAGGTATTGAAGCTATTAAAAACGGCTATGACGATGTATTGATGATGAAAGATGATTATCTAAAGAGAAGAAATTTCTTAGTCAATCGATTAAATCGTATGGGACTAAAGACAAATATGCCTCATGGTACATTCTATGTATTCTGTAACATTCAATCAACAGGCCTTGATTCCGAAACATTCTGCGAAAGATTACTACAAGAACAAAAGGTTGCCTGCGTTCCAGGAAATGCCTTTGGTCCAAGTGGTGAAGGATACATTCGTATCTCTTATGCGTATAGTATTGACCATATCAAAGAAGCCGTTGTGCGCTTAGAACAATTCTTAAAGGGTTTAGACAAATAAGTCTAAATCCTTTTTTTATGCAAAATAAAAAGGATGCCCTTAGACATCCTTCAATACTACTTGGCAATCAAATCATCCATTGCCTTTTGGAAATGAACTGTTTTGTTGTGAGCATCTTCTTTAGAAGATCCCTTGATACAATAGTAGAATTTACATTTTGGTTCTGTTCCACTTGGACGTACCGCAATCCAGCTTCCATCTTCAAGATAATATTTTAATACGTCAGATTTAGTGAATCCAGTAAGCTCAGTTACTGTATCTCCTTCTTTGATTACACATTCTTTATAGTCTTCACTACGAACCACTTTTGTTCCGCCAATTTCAGTAGGTGCATCTTTTCTTAAAGTAGCCAAGATTTCTTTAATACGCTTAGCACCAGCTTCACCAGCTAATGATAACGCAACTTGACTTTCTTCATATGTACCATGACGGTCATATAAGCTATCTAATACGTCAACTAAATCTTTACCTTGTTCTTTGTAGAATGCACATGCTTCTGCCAGCATTAAACAAGCCTGAGGAGCATCTTTATCACGTACGAAAGGTTTGATTAATGAACCATAACTTTCTTCATATCCAAATACATAGTTCTTTTCGTGTGTTTTTTCATATTTCGCAACTTTTTCACCAATGAATTTGAATCCAGTTAAAGTTTTTTCAGTTGTAACACCATAATCAGAAGCTACTTTTTCTCCTAGATCACTTGTAACTACTGTATTGAACATTACAGGATTTTCAGGCATTTTACCTTGTTTTTGAAGTTGTGAACAAATATATTCAATTTCAACAGAACCAGATTGGTTACCTGTTAATACAACATATTCACCATTATGTAATACTCCAACACCCATACGGTCAGCATCTGGGTCACAAACTAAAATTAAGTCTGCTTGATTTTCTTTTGCGTATTTTAATGACAATTCATAAGCACCCGCTTGTTCTGGGTTTGGTGTAGGTGTATTTGAGAAATCAGGATCTGGACTGCATTGTTCTACGACTGGAATGCAAGTATATCCTGCACGTTTATAAACTTCTTGAACAGGAATATTAGCCGTTCCATGTTCTGGTGAGAATACGATCTTAATATCTTTTTTTACTTCAGGATTCAATTGAATACTTAATACATTTTTGTAGTATTCTTCATCCACATCTTTACCAATAACTGTAATTAATTTCTTTTGTTCTTCTGTACAGTTTGCATCAATTGCCAATTCATCTTCAATCGCATTAACCTTATCAATAACCTGACTAGCTAAGCAAGGAATCAACTGACATCCTTTATCATCATACAATTTATATCCATTGTATTCTTTAGGGTTGTGACTGGCAGTAATCATAATACCACCAAAGCAATGTAAGTGACGTACCGCAAAACTCAATTCTGGAGTTGGACGTAATGATTCAAACACATATGATTTAATGTTGTTTTTAGCCAATAAATCAGCACAGTCAAACGCAAACTCTTTTGACATATGACGATTATCATACCCAATCGCAATACCAGCTTCGCCACCATTATTTTCATTGATGTAGTTTGCATATCCTTGAGTTGCCTTACGAATTGTATGAATATTAATACGATTTGTTCCTGGACCTAAAAGACCACGCATACCTGCTGTTCCGAATTCAATTGTAGTATAGAATGCATCATTTTTTTCTTCAGCATCCATAGCTTCTAAAACAGGTTTATATTGAGGGGCTAAATTTTCATGATTTAACCATTTTGAATATCTTTCTTCAACAATAGACATTATTCATTCTCCTTCTTTTCTAGCATTGAAATAAAAAAGTCTCATAAAACTATGAGACTTTCTTTAATTAAGCAATGATCTTTTGAGCGCGCAATACTTCTTCGATTGCAGCTACAGCAGCATCTTCATCTTCGCCTGAGCAGCTAATTGTGATTTCTGACTGTGTAGGAATTCCTAAAGACATAACTCCCATGATAGATTTCATGTTTACTTCGCGTCCTTTGAAAGCTACATTGATTTCGCTTTTGAATTTACTAGCAGCGTTAACAGCTACAGTTGCTGGACGTGCGTGAAGACCTACTGGATCTACTACAGTTACAGTTACTTGTTTCATAATTATCCTCCTAAATCAAATCTAAATGTATTTTATGACATTTTGCCAAAGAAAACAATACCTAAACGAATTTTTCTGATTCCGCTTCCATAATCGGAATATTTAAACCTTGCAACATTTGCGCAAAGACACCACTACCAGTTACTAGATTCCCTGTAAAAGTCCCATCATAAATAACAGAGTATCCACAACTTGGGGATCTTCTTTGTAAAATCGCAAGATCTACTTGTTTTTCTTTCGCTATATTCAGAGCAATTTCTGCCCCTTTGATAAACTGTTTTGTACAATCATTTCCCTCTTTATCCAAAATTCTATCTCCTACTTTTTCACAAGGAATACGAGGACAACAAAGTCCTCCAAGCATCTCTGGACATACAGGAATCACTTCATGCTCTTTTAGAAGCTCTACAATTTTTTTGTTTAAATTGTTTTTTCCATTATACTTACAGTCATATCCTAATAAACATGCACTAACAAGAATTCTCATCAGTCAACTAATTCATCATACAACAAAGAATATGTTTTAGCACTTTGTTGCCATGACACATCTGTATTCAATGCATTTCTTTGTAACATTTCCCAATCCTCTTTACGATTGTAATAAACGTCACAAGCATAATATAAAGTATGGATCAATTCATTTGAATCATAGTTTTCAAAACTAAATCCATTTCCTGATTTTTCATACTCATTATATGCATCCACAGTATCTTTTAAACCACCAGTTTCACGAACAAGAGGTAAAGTACCATAACGCATAGAACACAATTGTGAAATTCCACATGGTTCAAATAAACTAGGCATCAAGAATAAATCACTTGCCGCATAGATACGGTGTGCCAAGCTTTCATTGTATCCATAATAGAAACAAATCTTTCCTTTATTTCCATCTTCCAATTCACGGAACTTGTTTTCAATTTGACTTTCACCACTACCCAAAATAACCAATTGGATTGGAGCTGCACATAATGCGTCTAATTGTTCCATCAATAGATAGAATCCTTTTTGCCAAGTCAAACGAGAAACGACACCTACCATCATAACATCAGGATTCTTTTCTAATCCAAGTTCTTCTTGTAGAGCCATTTTTGCCTTTTTCTTTTGAGCCGCAATATTCACTTTATTAAAGTGATATGGAATTTCTGGATCTGTGTTAGGGTTCCATAACTCGATATCAATACCGTTGACAATACCCCATAGATCATATTTACGCATATTCAATACAGCTTCTAAGTGTTCACCATATTGAGGCGATAAAATTTCTTGTGCATAAGTTGGTGATACAGTTGTAACTTTGTCCGCATATAAAATACCAGACTTCATAAATGAAATACCACCATCAAAACGTACATTACCATTGTCTAACAAATAGTATGGTAATCCTAAACAACTATCTAGCATTTCAGGACCGAAATTTCCTTGATAAGCCATGTTGTGGATTGTATACACAAAACGAATTGCACGATATCTAGGATCTGCATCGTGAGTTTCTTTGACCATACAAGGAATCATACCTGTATGCCAGTCGTGGCAATGGATAATATTTGGCCAGTAATTCAACTGGTTCAACATTTCAATAACAGCCTTTTGGAAATAACCAAAACGCTCGCCATCATCTTGATAACCGTATAATGAATCTCTTTCAAAGTAACCTTGATGTTGAATGAAGAAGAAACATACATTATCTACTACTTTTGAGAATACACGTACGGGTACTTCATGATAATTGATTGAAACTGAATATTCACAATCAAAGTGAAGTTCATTATAGTATTTATCACTAATTTTCTTATATAAAGGCATGACAACCTTTACTTCATGTCCTCTTTCAGTAAGTGCCTTTGGTAAAGAACCAATTACATCAGCAAGTCCACCTGTCTTAATGAATGGTAATCCTTCCCCAGCAACCATCAAAATTGATGCCATTAAACGTTCTCCCTTCTACCAATATACAAAGGTTGTTCTTCTAACCCTGCTAAATCTTTTTTCTTTGCGATTCTAGAATGTTTATCTACAATCACATTCTTTAAGTGAGCACCATCTGCGATTTCTACATCTGGCATAATAATGCAATTTTCGATCAATGCATCTTTTCCAATTTTACAAGAACGACCAACAATAGAATTCTTAACTACACCACTGATTTCACAACCATTCGAAATTAATGAACCTGTTGCAGTACCACCATTCAAATAAATGGCTGGAGCTGAATCGCTTGTACGAGTATATACAGGCCATTCTGGATCTGCGATATCTTTCATTTTTTCTTCCGTTAAGAATTCCATATTACTTTCATAATATGATTTCAAATCATTGATTACATAAATGTGTCCACGATAATTCAATCCACGAATATCCATATCTACACATTTATCATTTAAGATATCTTTAAACCAATACATTGAACTTGTTTCCTGAGCTTCTTCAACTAATGTTTTAAAGATTTCTTTTGACATGATGTAAGTCTGTAAAGATAAATATCTAGATTTATAGTTACCTAAGTTTTGATCAATACTTAATACACCACGTTGTTTATTCATTTGAAGCACATCACATCCAATGTAGTTTTCTTTTGCGTTATCTACATGTTGATACAATACTGAAACTTCAGCACCACTTTCGATGTGTTGTTTCAACAATTCTTCATAGTTTCCTTTATAAAGCATATTAACAGGAGCAATCACAACATAATCATTGTGGTTTTCCATAACTGCATGAATGTTTTCTGCATAACATGAAACATCTGTAGTAAAACGTGAAGTTCCACCTTCAGAATATACAGGCACTAAAGACAAGTGTCCATGTTTAGAGTTGATATTATAGTGACGACCAGTACCAACGTGATCAATTAAAGAACGAGGATTTCCATTTACATAAATTTGAATATCATCAATTCCTGAATTTGACATATTTGAAATCGCAAAGTCAACTAAACGATAACGTCCTAAAAAACTGAATCCAGCGATTGGACGATATTTTTGCATACCTTCTACATATACAGAAGAATCATTGTAAGTAATTATTCCTAAAGCGTTACACATAATTATTCACCCTTCTTTACTCTCTTAGAAATCAATTCGATTTCATCACTGTCTGGACTACCAACAACAGCACCATCATCAATCTTCACACCATCGGCAACGATAGCACGATAGATTTTTGCACCTTTACCAACTTTAACATTTGGCATTAACACAGCTTGAGATACATATGCATCTTCATCAATTTCAACATTGTTGAATAATACTGAATCGACTGCTTCACCACGAATGATAGCTCCCTGGTTGATGTAGCAATGTTCAACTTTTCCAGTTGGACCTACATAGTGAGGTAAAGTTGGAATATCTTCTGTATAGATTTTCCAGTTTGGATCATCTAAATTCAATTCATTGTTCTTGTTCAATAAGTCCATATTTGCTTCCCACAATGAATCGATTGTTCCAACATCTTTCCAATATCCTTCAAACTTATAAGCATACAGACGCTTATTTGCGTTTAAGAAGTTAGGGATAATATCTTTACCAAAGTCATGGTGACTACCTTCTGCAGTCATATCTGAAATCAATTCTTTACGTAATTGTTTCCAGTTAAAGATATAAATCCCCATACTAGCTAAATTGCTCTTTGGATGTTCTGGTTTTTCCTCGAATTCAACGATTCTTCCTTCATCATCTGTATTCATAATACCGAAACGGCTAGCTTCCTTCATTGGAACTGGAAGTACCGCAATTGTACAATCGGCATTATTTGCCTTATGACAAGATAACATATCTGCATAATCCATCTTATAGATGTGGTCACCTGAAAGAATCAAAACATATTCAGGATCAAACTTATCAATAAAGTCAATATTTTGTGTGATGGCATCTGCTGTTCCTTGATAAACATCAAATTTTGTACCATCCTTTTCACGTGGTGGCAAAACATAAACACCACTTCCACGTGCATCAAGTCCCCATCTTTGACCAGCACCAGCGTATGCGTTTAATTCTACAGATTCATACTGTGTTAAAACACCTACAACGTTGATATCTGAATTCGCACAGTTACTTAGCGGGAAATCAATAATACGATATTTCCCTCCGAAATAAACAGCCGGTTTCGCATTCTTTTTAGTTAGTTCTAAAAGACGTGTTCCACGGCCTCCCGCTAAAATCATGGCGAGCATATTATTCTGTTTCATAATCATCCTCCTAATAATACTCTTTATATAAATAAAGTATAGCACTTTTTCAAATAAAATCTACTCGTTTCCTTAAATTTGTATGCGTTTTCAAAACACTACAAAAAAAGACAAATCATTCTCTGACTTGTCTTTGCAAAGCATAAATTGATTCGTTTTGATTTGCGATATAAGATATAGCACATACAATAAAGAAGAAAGGAAAATATTGATATCCAAAAACTTCCATGCCAATCGCAATTGGCGCTAAAAATGTGTTTGTTGCAGCCCCAAATACACTACTATACCCTAGTGCAGCCACAAACAATGGATCTAAACCAAATGCAGGTGCAATTATAACTCCAAGACTTGATCCAATCGCAAATAATGGCGTAACCTCACCACCTTGAAAGCCAGCCGATAGTGTTAAAATCGTTAAGGCAAACTTTAAGATCCAGTCATATCCATAGATTTTTTCGGATGTAAAAGATCCGACAATCAAGTTTTCACCCACACCAGAATAACGACATCTTCCAAACACAAATAACAAAAGTGCTACAAAAATACCCATCATAAAAATACGTTTATAAGGATTTGTGATTTTAGTTGTGACAAAAGCTTTGGTGTGTTTTAAGAAATACGCAAATAAACCACCAACCATACCAAACAAAATTCCTAAAACTAAAAGTTTAATTGAGAGTTCAACATCCAAATCACTTACATTTCCTATCTTAAAAGTACTCTTGTGTAATCCAAACAAGCTAGAAACATAAGCTGCCGTAAAACTAGCCGGAATTGCACAAGACATAGCTCGATATTTCAAAGTTCCAGCAACTAAAACTTCTAAAGCAAAGAAAATTGCCGTAATTGGCGTACCAAACAATCCGGCAAAACCAGCTGCCATACCGGCAACCATAAAGATAACTCCACTGTTTTTAAAGCGGAAATACTTACCAAAATAATGTGATACAGTAGCTCCAATCTGCATCGCAACACCTTCTCTACCAGCACTACCTCCAAAGAAGTGGGTAATCCAAGTCGATACAACCATAAAAGGAGCCATACGAAGTGGAATCCAATCACTCTTTCCTTGATCAACTTCAAAGACAAGTCCCATACCTTTTCTTGATATTCTTCCCCAATGATCAAATAAGAACACGATAGCTAATCCTGCAAAAGGAAGCCCTACTAACATTATACTTCCCATATGTTCTCTAAAATTCAAGATCCATTCTAATCCTTTACCAAAAATGACTTCACATATCGCAACGATAGCACCTATAAAAATCCCACAAAAACACTTTAATACAATTTCATCATAAACTTTAAACGATTCTCTTAACTTCTCTTTATACATATACTTATTATAAAAAAACAGATTGTTTATTTCAACAATCTGTCAATCTTTTTACATTTTTATTACAATTCGATTTCATTCTTCCACAAACCATGCAAGTTACAATACTCATACACAGTTACCTTACCAGTTCTTCCTTTTGGATCAAAAATAGATTCTGGTTTCATACCTGGAACTAAGCCTGCACGATCCACTGTTCCATCACTATATTCCACCCAAATATTCGTGATATAGTGTGCCTCTAACATTGGATGTTCAACACTTCCCACAACAACTTTAAGTTTATTATCTTCTACACTTACTTGTGGAACATGTTTTTCTTGTGCTGCATCCACTTCACCAGCTTTTAATTCACGATACCCACTAGGAATTTCATCCATCAACAATCCTTCAACAACGCTACCAGTTTCTAAATTCTTATAGATTTTCATAAGTATTCCTCCTGTTCTTCTATTGACATTATGACACGCATCATTAAAATATTCTATTGATATGCTCATAAAAGAAATAAATGAAAACTACATGCGCTATACGACAACTTCTCAAGAGATTTTTGAGACTTTTAGTATTTCAAAAAACCACAAGAAATATTTAAAAATAGATGAAAACAATAAAACCATCTATTTTAATTATCCTGAAAAAGACGTTGAAATCAATTATGAGCCTGTAAACATTTTATATGAAGATGTTTTTCTAATAGTAGCCTTTAAACCTCCCTTTTTATTAGTACACGATGATGGAAACAGTCAAGATACGCTACAAGCCCGTGTAAATGGATATCTTTTACTAAACGGAAACAAATATCCAGCTCAAGCGATTCATCGTATCGATTATGAAACGAGTGGTTTAGTCTTATTTTGTAAGCACCCATTTTTCCAGGCGTATTGTGATAAAAACATGGAAGAACACCATATTAAAAAAGACTATATCGCATTAGTTCAAGGTCATACGAATTATAAAAATAAAAAGATTGTTTCAAATATCGCAAGAGATCGTCATAATGCCAAGAAAATGATCATTCATCCAAATGGAAAAGAAAGTATTTCAATATTTAATACACTTAAAAACTATAAAGATTGTTCGTTGATTCAAGTAACGATTCTAACAGGAAGAAAACATCAAATCCGTGTTCAATGTGCTTCTTTGAACCATCCCATATTAAACGATCCTTTATATGGTGGTAAAAGAATTGATAATACGGGACTTTTACTTCAAAGTCATCATATT
Source organism: uncultured Holdemanella sp. (assembly GCF_934772795.1). GTDB lineage: Bacteria > Bacillota_I > Bacilli_A > Erysipelotrichales > Erysipelotrichaceae > Holdemanella. The sequence goes on along the minus strand of NZ_CAKVMR010000012.1, from coordinate 20,142 downwards.
CAATTTAATGACATTGATATCACTTGTCCTCAAGAAAAAAGATTCATTAGAAAATAGAAAATCGTATATCCTTTCAGATAAGCTATCCAGACACCTATTGATAAACAAGATAGATATGGAAGGATATGCTTTTTTTTATATAAAATCCAAATAAACCCAAGTAAAACACTGATATATAAAGCTACAAGCATTCTTTCTATCCCTAAATAAAAACCAAAAAAAGTTAAAAAACATACATCAGCACTACCTATCCAATCGGGTTTAATCATTTTAATAGTTCCACTGACCAACAGAAAAACCAGACTTGTACATACTCGATTGAATAATGGCACATAACTTGAACAAAAGAATAAAAGAAGTATAGACGGAAAAATCCAATATTTTTCAATATACATCGTTTCATAGTCTTTTTTTGCCAAAAAATACAAAAATAAAACGAAATACACAGTCGACAATTGAAATGGTTTGATTAGAAAAGTAATGATCAACATTAAAAAAAGAGTCTTCATACTTTAAGTATAAAGACTCAATGTGAAAATATTATTAACAATTTGCAGTTTGTACAAAATCTGCATCGTTAGGTTTCTTTTTATATACAATTTTTAATAAGATTGGTGTAATAACCGTTGTGAATACGACACACAATAATACTGGAGTCACAAAGACTTCTGGTAAGATTCCTAATGCCATACCTTTATTTGCGACAATCAAGGCAACTTCTCCACGACTGATCATACCACATCCAATACGAATAGCTTGTGTTGGTGTATATTTACATACAATAGCACCCAAACCACATCCAATAATTTTTGTCAAAACAGATATGATACATAAAACAATTACTAATTCAATCAATTCAGCACTCCATGTAATTGGTGAAAGTTTTAATCCAATGCTCGCAAAGAATACAGGTGTAATCAGCATGTAAGATAATGTTGAAATACGTTTAGTGACATAGGCACATTGTTTTGTACCAGAAAGAATCAAGCCTGCCACAAAGCTTCCTGTGATATCGGCTACACCAAAGAATGCTTCTGAACAGAATGCCATAATCAATGCGAACGCAAAAGATACGATTGAATATCTTTGTAGTCCACCACGTGAATCATGTTCAAACCACCACGAGAATACTTTGTGTAAAATTACCCCAACAACAACTGCAAACACAAAGAATAGTAAAATCTTAAACATGACAACACCAATGTTCACTGAACTGTCAGCCATACCTGTTACTAATGTCAAACAAACAATTCCTAAAACATCATCAATAACAGCTGCAGCTAGAATCGCATTTCCACTTTCAGTAGACATACAACCCATTTCTTTCAATGTTTCTACCGTGATACCTACACTTGTAGCTGTCAAGATAACACCTAAGAATAAGTTGTGTAACCAAGCATCTGGACCCACATTATAGAATCCACCAACTACATAGCCAACAGCTAAAGGAACTAACACACCTAGTGTTGCAATAATAAATGCTTTTAATCCAGCCTTTTTTAAATCTGTAATACTTGTTTCTAGACCAGCCGCAAACATTAGGACAATAACACCAATTTCTGATAAAGATTCAATCAACTTACTTGGCTCAACTATATTTAACACCGCAGGTCCTAAAACAATACCCGCAATCAATGCACCTACTACAGATGGCATACGTAAACGACGAGAAAAAAGTCCAAAGGCTTTTGTCATTAATAAAATTAAGGCAATATCTAATAAATATCGATATTCTTGCATATTCATATCCTCCCACTATGCTCTTGGAATTTCAAACACCGTTTGTTGAAGTGGCAAATCTACATCACGAAACTCCAACCGATATGCCATCAATTTTATCGGTCTTTTCTTTCCATGATATCCATATTTGACGTCACCCAACAAAGGATGCTTTATATGCCCCATCAGGGCACGAATCTGATGAAATCTTCCTGTATGAAGTGTAATTGTACATATTGAATTCTCGCCATCATTTCTTTCAACATGCACATCCATTAATACTTTCTGATAGCCTTCTAATTTTTTATCACTTACTTTCGCAATCGTATTTTCTTTGCGAATGTAATAACACATACTAAAATCTTTTTCTTTAAAAGTACCAGTAACATATGCCCGATACATCTTCTGGATTTTACGATTTGCGATTGCTTCGTTTACTTTTCTTAAAGCATTCGCATTCTTTGCAGCAATCACTAGACCTGTCGTATTTCGATCCAGTCTATGACAAATACTTGGAGCAAAAGAATGTTCCTTATTTGGATCATACTCGTTTTTTTCCATTAAGTATGCTTGTACACGATTTACCAAACAATCTTGAGTTTTGCTTTGATCACTCTGTGACAATAAGCCATAGGGTTTATTCACAATCAAGATATTTTCATCTTCATAAACAACATCCAACTGTGATGATATATATTGCGTATCTACTTGTTTCTCTTCTAAAACATCCGGAGGTAAAAACAATAGAATACTATCATTTTCCTGGATTTTCTGATCAAAAGTACAACGCTTGCGATTCACTTTTATTTTTTTATTTCGAATCGCCTTATACATCATTGATTTACTCAATTTTGGAAAAGTCTTCATCAAAAACTTATCCAGTCTTTGATTTGCATCATTTGAATTGATTTTAATCTCTTTCATAAATTAAATCCAAACTTTCCATTAAACTGTCCATAACCGGTACATGTACGCTTTCTAATGTCGCTCGATTTTGATGTCCAGTAGTCACCAAGATACACTTGGCACCAATACTCTTTGCGACTTCATAATCATGAACACTATCTCCTACAAAATAAATTTCATCATCTAGGTTACAAGTTTGTTTAAATGCATGAGCTAATTCCACTTTACTTTTCGCATAAATATCATTGATTCCGTATATCGAATCAAACAATGTATCGACATTTAAAGTTTTCATTTGTTTAAGAAGATAATCCATTTTACTTGCAGAAAGAACGGTTTGCGAAAAACCCAAATCCTTTGCCCTATTCACAACATCCAATACATCTGAATGTAAATCACAAGCATAGCTTTTTTCTTGATAATCCTCCATATATTCGTGAGCCAATATGGAAAAAGGTGTTTTATCAAAATCAAAACCTACCCTTTTATAATAATCTTCTATTGGAAACGTAAATACTTCTCGATATTGACCTAGAGTATCTAAAGGTTTCAAATCATGACTGACTAAAAGACGGTTGATACAAGAAAAACATAAGTCAACATCATTCAATAATGTTCCATTCCAATCCCATACTATTTTTACCAAACAATTCACCCCGCACGGTATTATATCACTATTAGAAAAAAATAATAACATTTTATACTAATTAAAACTTTCACAAATATAGTTTTTACTATATAATATTGTATGAGTATATATGAGGAATTGAATTAGGAGGAAATATGAGAGGAATTTATAACTCGGTAACTGACCTTCGTCGTCAGGTCTTTACTGCCATCGCTTCAATGGCGTACGATGACAATACAGATTATTCTAAACGTATGGAAGAAATCCCATATGAAATCTTACCTGGTACAAAAGCAAAATATCGTGATAGTATTTTTCTAGAACGTGCAATTATCGGTGAAAGATTACGTTTGGGTATGGGCTTGCCTGTTCGTGATATTACTGAATATACAAATATTTCAGATGGAATCGAAGAAAGTACAATTGCGAAAAAATATTATGATGATCCACTTATCAATATTATTAAGTTCGCATGTAACGCATGTCCTGAAAAAAAGGTTTTCGTAACAAACGCTTGTCAAGGATGTTTATCTCACCAATGTACTGAGGTATGTCCAAAGGATGCAATTCATATCGTAAATGGAAAGAGCTGCATCGATCAGGAAAAATGTATTAAGTGTGGACGTTGTATGGATGCTTGTCCATATCACGCAATCACTAAATTAGAACGTCCATGTGCTGCAAGTTGTGGAATGGATGCGATCAAATCGGATGAAGATGGAAAAGCAGAAATCGATTACGATAAATGTGTTAGCTGTGGAATGTGTCTAGTTAACTGTCCATTCGGAGCTATCGTAGATAAAGGACAAATTTTCCAAACAATCTATGCCATGAAAGAAGGCTATGAAGTCATTGCGGCTGTTGCCCCTGCTTTCGTTGGTCAATTTGGTCCAGCTGTAACGCCAGACAAAGTAAAAGCTGCATTAAAAGCTGTAGGTTTTGCGGATGTTGTAGAAGTTGCCATTGGTGCTGACTTATGTACAATTGAAGAAGCTGAAGACTTCTTAGATAAAGTTCCTGAAAAGCAACCATTTATGGCTACAAGTTGCTGTCCTGCATGGTCAGTTATGGCAAAGAAGAACTTCCCTGACTTTGCACCATACATTTCAATGGCATTAACTCCAATGGTATTAACGGGTCGTTTGATCAAAAAAGAAAAACCAAACGCAAAAGTTGTATTCATCGGTCCTTGTGCTGCTAAAAAATTGGAAGCAAGCCGTAAATCAATCCGTAGTGATGTTGACTTCGTATTAACTTTTGAAGAAGTTATGGGTATGTTCAATGCGAAAGGTATTGAATTAGATCAAATTACAACTTCAGATCCATTGACTGAAGGAACAAATGCTGGTCGTGGATTCGCCGTTAGTGGTGGAGTTGCCAAGGCTGTTAAAGACTTGATTCAAAAAGAACACCCTGGAACAGAAGTTAAGGTTCAGGCTGCTGAAGGATTAAAGAACTGTAAGACAATGTTGATGATGGCTAAAGCTGGAAGATTAAACGGATACCTACTTGAAGGTATGGCATGTCCTGGTGGATGTGTTGCCGGTGCTGGTACTTTACAACCAATCAACAAATCAAGCGCATTAGTTAAAAAATATGCGACTGAAAACGATAAGAAAGAAGCAGATGAATCTGCATATGGAGATCGTCTTCACGAATTAAGTGAACAATAATCAAAGACGTCCTTAAAATGGACGTCTTTTTTTGATATAATTTTCAATGGAAATGAGGTATGAACATGCATCGTTATTCATATTATAAAACGGCTGCCTGTACTCCAAACGTTTCAATTGGAGATCCACAGGCTAATAAAGAAGAAATTTTAAATTGTATTCAAAAATTAGATTCAGATACACAACTTGTAGTATTTCCAGAACTATGTATTACAGGATATACATGTCAGGATTTATTTTATGAACACACATTATTAAATAAAGCAAAACAAGTTCTATTTGAAATTGTTGAAGAATTACCAGAAAATCTAGTTACAGTTTTAGGCTTACCTTTAGAAATTGAAAATAAGCTTTATAATTGTGCTGCCATTTGTTTCAACAATGATATCCTAGGTATTCAAGTAAAAACATATATTCCTAGCTACAACGAATTCTATGAAACTAGATGGTTTTCAAGTGCGAGTGAAATAAAAGAAAACACAACTTTTAACTTTAAGAATAAAAAAGTTCCTGTTTCAAATCATATTGTATTTAAAGATACAACTACATCTGCTTGTCTAGGTGTTGAAATTTGTGAAGATCTATGGGTAACCATTCCTGTAAGTTCAACACATGCATTAGCTGGAGCCAATGTGCTTTGTAATGTAAGTGCTTCGAATGAAATCATCTCAAAAGCGAATTACAGAAAGAATCTAGTCAAAGATCAAAGTGCTAAATGTTATGCAGGCTATGTATATGCCAGTGCAGGACCTACTGAAAGTTCGAGTGACTTGGTTTTCTCTGGGCACAATTTAATTTGTGAAAATGGGACTATCTTAAGTGAAACTAAAACAGACAAAATCATTTATGGACAAATCGATTTAGACCATTTAAATCATGATCGTCTACACTATAAAACAAGTATGCAGGATTTATTCCATGTAAACTATACAACCGTAGAATTCACATCTAAGCCAATTGAAGAAATTGAATTTGACCGCTATATCGATGCCTATCCTTTTGTCCCAAATAATCAAGATGAAAGGATTGCGCGTTGTTTAGAAATCTTACACATTCAAGCCCAAGGCTTGGCAACACGCCTTTCAAAAATTCATTGTAAAGATGTTGTGATTGGAATTAGTGGAGGACTCGATTCTACTTTAGCTTTATTAGTTTGTCATGAAGCCTTTAAAATCAATAATTATGATTCAAAAGGGATTCACGCGATCACAATGCCTGGTTTTGGAACGACGAAACGTACTAAATCCAACGCCCAAATCTTAATGGATCTTCTTCATGTATCTAGTGAAGAAATTTCTATCGTGGATGGTGTAAACCAACACTTTAAAGATATTCACCATGATCCAGAAGTTCATAATATTACGTATGAAAACTCTCAAGCTCGTGAAAGAACTCAAATCTTGATGGATTTAAGCAATGCCTATAATGCGATTGTTGTAGGTACTGGAGATTTAAGTGAACTAGCACTAGGTTGGTGTACATATAATGGGGATCACATGAGTATGTATGCAGTCAATGCCAGTGTTCCTAAGACATTAGTTCGTTATATTGTGGAAAGTGTTGCCTTAAAAGACGAAGTATTACATGATGTATTAATGGATATTTGTGATACACCAGTATCTCCAGAGCTTTTACCACCTGATAAAAATGGTAAGATTGCTCAGAAGACAGAAGAAGTATTAGGTTCTTATGATCTTCATGATTTCTTCTTATATCAAATGTTAAGACATCACGATGAGCCTAAGAAAATCTATGATTTGGCTTGTGTTGCATTCAAAGATGTGGATAAAGAAACAATTAAAAAGGCCATCACAACATTCTATAATCGTTTCTTTACGCAACAATTTAAAAGAAACTGTATGCCAGATGGTGTTAAGGTTGGATCTATTTGTTTCTCACCTAGAGGCGATTGGAGAATGCCAAGTGATGCATCAAGAAATCTATGGACAAAACAAGTGGAGGAAATTTAATTCCCCCACTTTTCTTTATGCTTTATCTATATTGTTAGAAAAAATATCTGCCACTTCACTCATGATAATATAAGCCCCAGAATCAATTTCATGTACGCTTTCTTTCATGCGATTGACTTGGTAGCGATTGACTACAAAATAGACGATAGATTTAGGCCGTTTTGAATATCCACCCGTGGCATCCACTCTAGTTACGCCACTGCCAAACGTTTCACTTAATGCTTCACATATTTCTTTAGGATATTCTGTTACAATCATTGCACATTTAGCTCGATCAATACCTTCAACGACAAAATCAATTGTCTTTAATGCCGCTGAATAAGCAACTACCGAATAAAGTGGTAATACCCAGCTATTTAATACAATTCCGCAAAATATATACAGAATGACATTATATATCATCACAAAAGTTCCTACTGTAATACCTAAGCGTTTTGCGAATATCACAGCCATGACTTCAATACCATCCATGGCTCCACCAAAACGAATGGCCAAACCACTTCCTATACCTGAAATCATGCCACCAAATAATGCGCAAAGAAGTAAATCTGTACCAGCTAGTGGTGAAGCAATACTTACATCAATTGGAAAAACATCCGTTATAAGCCATGCGAATAAGGAATATATAAAGACGGTATAAATGGCATAAAATGTAAATTTCTTCCCTTGTTTTTTGAGTCCAAAAAGAAACAATGGAATATTTAATATCAACAAGAACAATGATAAGGACAAATAAGATGGTGTAATCTGTTCTAACAACATAGAAGTTCCAGAAATTCCACTATCATACAATTTCACAGGTGTCATGAATAGTGTAATACCAAAGGCATTCACAATCCCTGCAATTGTAAGCATAAATAAATTGGTAATACGAGGTGTTGGGTTTTGTTTCATAAGCTCAGCACTCCTTTTTAGGGCTTCATTTTAACATACTCACACTTCAAAATCATTCCATTCACAAATCTTTTAGACAATTATAAAGAATAGACTATTCCATACGCATTTTCAAAATTCATAGTTTTAGATCCTTTTTTAATGATTCATTAAATTGATCAAAAGGAATTGTATTCCCTTTTAATACTTCATTATGAGCCGCTAATATCTCCTTAGCTAATTCCTCTTTTGTAAGTTCATCTTCCTTTAAAATTTTATTTGATGGTATCTTCACATCAAAAGATAAACCATTATTTAAAATAATTTGATTGTAGAACATGTTAATTGCGACAGAAGATGGTATTCCTAATTTTGATAAGATTGCTTCCGCTTGTTCTTTTGTTTCTGGTTCAATTCTTGCATATACATTTGATGTTTTTGACATATAATAAGTTCCTTTTTGTTAATTTAAGACATTGTACATACATTCGCAATCTAATGTAAAAGCATTTTAAAAGAACAGACTATTTTTTAGCCTGTTCTACAATTTCATTGATTCTTTCTAAGACAGGTTCAAAACCTGTTTTTTCTGTACTACTGATGCCAAAGATGTTTTTCATTGGCAATTGAAGCTGTTGAGAAATATCTTTCAATGCACGAACACGTTTTGTCTTAGGAATCTTATCGACTTTTGTAGCTACAATGACGATTTGAATTCCAAGACTTTGAATCATTTCAATCATATCTAAATCATCATGTGTTGCGCCATGTCTTGCATCCACAAGTTGTACAACGCAACAAATCTGTTCTCTTTGTGTAAAATATGTATCCATCATTTTACCCATTTTGATCAACATTTGTTTAGACATTTTCGCATAACCATATCCAGGAACATCCACCAACATCCAAGTATCATCAATCTTAAAGAAATTGATCAAACGTGTTTTACCTGGTGTATTTCCTACATAGGCCAATCTTTTTTTATTTGTCAGTGCATTAATAAAGCTTGATTTTCCAACATTACTACGTCCAACGACTACAACTTCTGGTAAATCAGATTCTGGCCATTGTTCTTTTTCAACAGCACTAATCACAAATTCACTGATCATACTATCTTACCAATGCGTTATGTAATACTTGAGAAACATTTGAACAAGGAATAAAAGTAACTGCATCTTTTACTTCTTGAGGAACATCATCCAAATCTTTTACATTTTCTTTTGGAATCAAGATCGTATCAATTCCAGAACGATGTGCTGCCAATGATTTCTCTTTCAATCCACCAATAGGAAGAACATTTCCTCTTAGTGTAACTTCACCCGTCATAGCTAAATTTGCCTTAACCGGAATATTTGAGAAACAAGATACTAATGCCGTTGTCATTGTAACACCAGCACTAGGTCCATCTTTTGGAACAGCACCTTCTGGTACGTGAATATGTACATCGTTTTCTTCAAACAATTTAGGATCAATTTTAAATTCTTTCGCATGTGTACGAACATAGTCAAGCGCAATACTAGCACTTTCCTTCATGACATCACCTAATTGTCCTGTAAGAACAAGTCTTCCTTTACCAGTAAAGCGAGTTGCCTCGATTTGAAGGATATCTCCACCAAAACTTGTATAGGCAAGTCCTGTTACAGTTCCAACTTGATCTTTCTTTTCTTTTTTACCATAATCTACTTTTTCATTACCCAACCACTCATGAACTAATTTCTTAGTTAACTTGATGCTGCGCTTGTTGTTTTTCAAAATCGCAAGTACTGTCTTACGGCAAATTGTCGCAATTGTACGCTCTAATGAACGAACACCCGCTTCACGAGTATAGTAACGAATCAAATATAGTAACATGTCATCATCAATTTTTAATTGAGATGCTTTTAAACCATTTAATTCTAATTGTTTAGGAACTAAGTGATCCTTGGCAATATGTACCTTTTCTGCATCTGTATAGCTTGATAATTCAATAATTTCCAAACGATCTCTTAATGCAGGTGGAATGTTTTCTAAATAGTTTGCGGTTGCGATGAATAACACTTTAGATAAGTCATAAGGCTCTTCAATATAGTGATCTGAGAATACTGAGTTTTGTTCAGGATCCAATACTTCAAGCATTGCACTTGATGGATCTCCCTTATAATCACTAGCCATCTTATCAATTTCATCAATCAAGAACACAGGATTTGTAACTCCAGCCTTTTTCATACCCTGAATGATACGTCCAGGTAAAGCTCCTAAATAGGTTCTTCTATGGCCACGAATTTCTGCTTCATCACGAACACCACCAAGTGACATCTTCACAAATTTACGGTCCAAAGCACGTGCAACACTTTTTGCCAAAGATGTTTTACCAACTCCTGGAGGACCTACCAAACAAATGATTGGCGCATTCAATGAATTTGTCATTTGTTTAACAGCCAAATACTCTAGAATACGTTCTTTTACTTTTTCTAGACCATAGTGATCTGCATTTAAAATAGCTTCAGCTTCATTTAAATCTTCATTGTCCTTCGTTTCTTGCCACCAAGGAAGATCCATCAACCAATCAATATATGATTTAATGACACCTGTCTCTCCACTTGCCATAGGTAGCATTTCATAACGACTCACTTCATCCGATACCTTTTTCTTAATGTAGTCTGGGTATGGATTTTCAGCTAAACGCTTACGAATCTTAGCCGCATCTTCATCTTGGGCAACTGTATCCCCTAATTCTTCACGAATGACATTCATCTTTTCACGAAGATAGTAATCTTTTTGTCCTTGATCAATTCTTTCTTTGACAGTTTCGTTGATTTGTTGTTCAACTTCACTCATCTTTTTCTCTTTAGCCATATCTTGAAGCAACATCATTAGACGATCATTTACCCCTAATGTTTCAAGATACTGTTGTTTTCTTTCAATATCTAAAGGCAATCCTTGAACAGCTTTATCACTTAAGAATTCACCGCCCATACCCTTTGAAATTTCCATAACGATTTCTTTTGTCACAAAACGATCTTGACCTTGCATACGATCAAGCTCATCTGCGATCATACGAATCAATGCTTCTTCTTCAACAGCATCCTGTTTTTCGCTTTCAAGAATTTCAACTTCGGCTAAATCACTTAGGCTTCCATTGATCCAATTGTTTAGCTTAACACGCTTAATTCCACGGAACTTAACACGTAAGAAGTTATCAAAACGACGAATATGACGAACTTCACACAAAGTTCCAACAGAATATATATCTTCTTTTCCAGGATTTTCTTGTTCAAGTTCTTTTTGAGAAAATAAACAAATCTTTTTATCATAATTATCCTGTGCATTTTCAACAGCATGTACAGAAGTATCTCTACCTACATCAATCACAATTTCTTGATTTGGATATAGTACGACCCCTCTTGTACAAACTAAAGGATAGGTATTTAATTCCATACGAAAACCTCCTTATATTAAATATGGAAAAAGACGCTAGGCGTCTTTTTTCTTTTACATTATACTACTTTACAGAAGTTTTAATGAAGTCTAATGCTTTTTGATTTGCTAAGTCTACTTTGATACTTTCTGGAGAAATCAATGATTTGATTTTTTCAACTTCCATGTTGTACATTTCAGACATTGTAGTAAATTCTTTTTCTACATCTTCATCACTAGCTTCAATGCTTTCTGCTTTAACGATAGCTTCTAATACTAATTGAGTTTTAACACGAGCAGCAGCTTCTGGACTCATTTGAGCACGGATTGCTTCTTCAGTTTGGTGAGTTGCTTCTAGGAATTGTTTAGCAGTAAATCCAGATTGTTGCATACGACCTTCGAATTCTCTGTACATACGATCAACTTCTGCATCGATCATTACTGTTGGAATTTCAACATTAGCGTTGTCACAAACTTTTCCTAATAATTCATTAGTGAAGTTTTCTTCAGCTTCTCTTTCTTTTTGAGCAGTTAAATCAGCTTTTACTTTTTCTTTATAAGCGTCTACTGTTTCAACATTTTCAATTTTTAATTTTTTGATTAATTCATCATTTAATTCAGGAAGATCTTTATATTTTACTTCGTGAACTGTGCAGTGGAAAGTTGCAGGTTGACCAGCAAGTTCAGCTGCTTGGTAGTTTTCAGGGAAAGTAACTTCAACGTCTTTTTCTTCACCTTTCTTAACTCCAACTAATTGTTCTTCGAAACCTGGAATGAATGATCCTGAACCAAGTTCTAATGGATAGTTTTCTCCAGATCCACCTTCGAACGCTACACCATCTTTTGTTCCAACAAAATCGATAACAACTTGATCACCTAATTGAGCAGCATCGTCATCTTCACGAACAACCCAATCAGCATAACGATCTTGAACACGTTTAACTTCGTTTTCAACATCTTCTTCTGTAACTTCTACGTCTGCTTTTTTGATTTCTAATCCTTTGTATTCACCTAAAGTTACTTCAGGAAGTACTGTACATGTAAATACTAATACGGCTTTTTCATCATCAGCTTCTTTAACATCTAAAGTAGGACGAGCTACTAAATCGATATTGTGTTCTTTGATTCCTTCTGACAATGCTTCATTAGCTACTTCTTCGCTAGCCATATCATATAATGCTTTTGAAGAAAGTTGTTTTTTAACTAAAGCATCAGGGATTTGTCCTTGACGGAATCCTTTCAAATTCATGTGAGATTTAGCATAGTTTAATGCTTTTTTCTGTGCTTTTTTCCAAGCTTCACCTTCTACAGTTACTTCTAATTCACCAGTAGAATTTTCTTTCAAAGTCCAAGTACTAGTCATTGTTTTCTCCTCGCTTTTCAATGGATAACTCAATATCCTCAATTTTTTCAAGACCTTGTTTCTTGACAAAACCAGGCCATTCATCGGATTTCTGCATTGCATCATACACAAGTCTTGTGATACCTTTCGCAAGCTGGTAAGGATCTTTGTCTTCTTGATCAAATGGTCTTTCATATAAAACTAACTGCATCAAAAGTGACATACAAAATTGAATCATAGTAGGATCCTCATTTGTAAACCAACTTTCAAATAATGAGCTAGCCTCATTGATTGACTGATCTTGCTCCATAGGTAAAATAGCACTTGGTATAAACGTAATGTTCAACCCGGATTTTATCAAATCAAACGGATCATCAATTTTCTGCTCCATTAAAGCTTCAATCAATGTACCCTTATATTCATCAGGTAAATCTGAATCCAGTAATTCCTGAACTTCATCATGACACATTCTCAAATTCATGTTTTCTAGAATAGAAATCGCATAGATTTTCTGTTCTAGAGTACCATGAACATAATCCTGTAACTTACTGAAATCCATACTCTTACTCTTTTGTTCCAAATAAGGTTTACATTCAGACTTATAATATTCCAATAACTCCAATGCATCTTCTGGAACATAAGGCATATTCAGTTCCTGACAAATCAATTCGTACGCCTGGGCATAACTTTTTTCATCTATCTCTTTTTTTATTTCTTCAATTAAAGAATGATAATATGCGTTCACTTATACCTCCATGCGAAACATTAGTATTCTACCATAAATATCGACAATAATCAATTCTACGCCTTTTTAAAATACAGAATTCAAAGAATGTCATTTCAAGAAAAAAACTCTCCTATTAAAGAGAGTCTACTTTCATACTTTTTTCTAATTCATTTAACTTCTTAAATTCAGCTAATATACAAATAACAGATACTACAAATGCTACAAAATCCGCAATTGGAGCTGCATATAGAATTCCATTCAAGCCAAAAAACTTAGGTAAGATCAAAACGAGTGGAATCAAAAATAATACTTGTCGTGTCATAGACAAAAACATACCTAAATATGCTTTTTTAATGGACGCAAAGAAACTTGATGATAGCATCTGTACACCATCAATGCATACTAGCATTAGATAGATTCGCATAAACATTGTCGCAAATTCAAAATAATTCGCATCTCCTGATCCAAATATAGATAATACAGTACTTGTGCAGAATTGAAATAAAGCCCAACCAATAAAAGACACAATCAAATTGGCACCAACAGCTAGTTTAAATGTTTTTTTAACACGCTCATATTTTTGCGCTCCATAATTAAATCCAATGATTGGCTGCATACCTTGCGAAATTCCAATAATAATAGCTAATAATATCGCATTTGTTTTCATAACGATACCACAGGCAGCTAAAGGAATATTACTACCAAACTTAGTAAATTGACCATAATATGTCAATGAATTATTTAATACGATTTGCACAAATAAAATCGCAATCTGATTCAATGAAGCACTCATACCAATGGTTGCCATTTCCTTTGTATCATTCAAAGAAATACGTAAGCTACTCTTATCAAATTCAATATGTTGAAAACTCTTGATATACCAAGCCGCAATCACAAACGAAATCACTTGACCTGCAACAGTGGCAATGGCAGCACCAGCAACACCCATGTGAAAGACAAAGATAAATAACGGATCTAATATTGTATTGACTATAGCTCCTGCAACCATACATATCATTGAATATTTTGGTGATCCATCCGCACGAATCAAGTTACTGATCACATTTGTCGTAATCAAAAATGGAACACCCAAAGTTGTAATTCGTGTATATTCAAGTGCCAAAGGCATAATTGTACTTGTAGCCCCAAACGATTTTAATAATGGTTCTAGAAACAACAAAACCAATACTACATAAATCACAGAACAAAGTACAGATATGCTGATGCCATTGCCTGCAATACTACTTGATCGTTCTGGCTTCTTTTCACCTAGATATAAACTAAATAAGCTTGCTGATCCAATTCCAATCAATAAGGCGATTGCCAACGCAATGGTTGTAAGTGGAAAAGCTACATTGGTTGCAGCATTTCCTAAAAAACCAACACCTTGACCAATAAAGATTTGATCCACAATGTTGTATAGTGATGATACAAGCATAGAAATAATACTTGGTATCGCAAACTTCTTTAATAATGATGACTCTTTTTCATATCCTAATGGATTTTGCATACTAATATAATTCCCTCTTTCTAAACTGTGCAATTAAATGCTTATTTCCCATTGAATGCTCTTTGATCACATTCAACTCATTTCCTCTTTCATCAAACCAACCCACAAATTCATAACCTGGCTTTGTAGCCGGCAATAAATGAATCGTATCCGAAAAATACGTATATGACTTTGGATTTCTTCGACTACTTAGTCCACCATTCAAATCATACGTAATCTTATATTGACTGACTTGCCAATGGGCATATAAAGTACAAGACTCATGAATCGGTTCATCCAAGTTATAACGCCAGCGATAATCGCAATCCCAAAACCATCCATCAAAAGTATATCCCACGCGAACTGGCGGTTTTAAATCCCCCAATAAACCATGTTCATCCGTACATACGTCCATATAATTGGCTCCACCACATGTTTCAAAGTGGATAACAGGACACTCTTTATAAATAGCTGTCAATATAACTGGTTCATGAATGCCTGCTGGTAAACTCGTAATAATTTCACCATTAAGCTGCCAACCCTCAAACATAACACCCTTTTTAAACGCCGGATACAACAACAATTCTTCCGATTCAATACATGTGTATCTAGGGTTACGACGCGACATAACTCCACCATCCACATCATATTCAATGGGATACCAAATAGGAATCCATTTATCATATAATGTCACAGAATGAGGAAGTACCCCACCTGGATTTAATCTTTTTGTACACTCTTTATCTATATACCAACCAACAAACTGGTAACCTTCTCTTTTCTCACTCATCAAATATCACCTGCCCATTATTTTATCACAAATAGAAAAACTTCTAGGAAAATTTCTAGAAGTTATTCAAATAATTATACAAACTATTTCCAAAAGTCATTTCCATAAGTTCATTTGCGATTTCTTTATTTTGAATACGCATAATATGATCTTCTACATCTTGTTTACCTAACAAATTCATATTTCCATACCATACAATTTCCTGATCAACAATCGCAAAATGTTCGCAATTATCTTCTGCTGATTTTAGATAAAAACCAGATTGTCTCATTTCTTCTAACAACTGCATTCTATAATTTGAACTTCCAAACCTAATTTTATCTGGCATCCAAGAAACTACGGTTACTTCCACTCCATCTTCTATCTTATTTTTAACTAATTTTGTAAAATTTGCAATCTTATCACCAGATAATGAAGGACTGGAAACAACAATATTTTTCTTTGCGCACATTAAGTCTTGACTATACATATCATAATAATTACTTGCATCATATATAGATTGAGAAATTTGCGATTCACTTTTTATGCCGTTAGTATCCGAAATTAATTCATAACCTGATTCTTTGTAGGCCTTTAATCTTTTTCCATACATTCGATCAAACATTGGAATATGAACATCTACATAATCATATACAAGCATTGTATCTTTTTTATCATATAGTCGATGAATTCTTCCGGTAAATTGTTCTATAACACTACTACTAGCCATGGGAATTGCGAGAAACAAAGTATCCAATCGATCAAGGTCAAAACCTTCTCCAACGAGTGATCCTGTCGCAACTAAAATCATAGTTTTATCTTCAGGCACACTTTTCATTAATTCAACAATATGATTATTTTCCTTTTTTGATTGACTTCCTATCAATAAGAAAACAAAATCTGCCACGCCCTCTAATTGTTCATATAGCTTTTTACAATGTTTCACATATTTAGACAGAACCACAGGCGTACGCTTTTTCTTTATACATTCTTTTATATCTTGTATAATCATTTGATCTCGTAAATCATTATCTCGTAATATTGAATATGCTTCATTTGGATTTTTTTCATCTTTCATCATTCCTCTTGGTACAACCACATGCGTAAACCGAGGATATAATAAACGAGGAATCCCTTGTTGTTTTGCTTGTTCTTTTGCGGAATATTTATGTCGTATTGGACCAATAAGCATAAAATTCATCTTATCTAATTGATCCGTTCGATCAACGGCTGTAACACCATATACATATTTAGCTTTAATTTCCTTTAAAACAGCACTTTCTGTATTTGATGCAGCATGATGACATTCATCCACAATGATCATGCCATACTCATTCAACAATTCATGAAATTTTCCTTTTTTACATATAGAACCAGCCATTGCGATATCAATTATACCTGTCATAGAATCATGAGAACCTTGCAAAGTACCTATCAAAGATTTTCTCTTTTTGACCAAACCTTTAGGCGTTGTATATTCAGGTAACTCTTCATTTATGTCCAAAAATGTCTGCAGCTTATCTTTCCATTGTTCTAATAAGGATGAACTCTCCAACAAAATGAGTGTATTCACTTTCTTTGTCGCAATTAAATCTGCACAAAGAACTGTCTTACCAAAAGCTGTAGTTGCTAACAAAATACCATTTTCATGCTCAATCATTTTATGTAGAGCCACTTCTTGTTCTGGCTTTAACTCACCTTTAAAAGTAACATCAATACTTTTCCCTTGTTGTCTTTTATCATCCACCACCATTTGAATCCTAGCATTCTTATTGTAAGACATTAAAGTATCATAACAACCTCTAGGAATTTGTATATATCCACTATCGTGATCTTCCCCAAGATAAATATATTTATACATGCCAAAAGTAGAAATTCCCATACCTTGATTTTTATAATAGACTGGATTACTAATTCTAGCCAATTTACGAATTTTATTTTGAATAGATACACTTAAATTTGAAGTATCCACATAAATACCATTTGACAAAGTGATATGCATTTTTCCATCCACTTCATTCTTTTCAAATTCTTTAATAGAATCCCAAGGTTTATCATTTAGATTACCTTGCCATTCTTTTATCTTTTCTTCAACAAACGACTGTGAAAGCTTAGGCTTAGACCATAATACATTCCATTGATTTGAATAGGCATTCCAATTTTCATCAATAAATGCACTGTTGCCATCTTTCAATGCTTGTCCTTGTAACGGCAAAGCAATTAAATTTCCAAGACCGCCTTTTGGCATACTATCTTGTGCAGGTATCATTCGATCATAGTATTTAAACGATTTTAAATTTACTTGTTCAGCACCTTTATCCAATAAGGCATTTCCAAAATTTCTTGCTAAGATAGATGAAATAGGTTTATCAAAGAAAACCCAAATATGCGCTCCTTTACCAGATCTAGAACGCTCAATCAATGGATCAATCCCATTCATTTGACATATCGTACGCATCGCATTGACTTCTTCTTTCCAACTCTCATCTATATTCGCAAAATCATTTCCTGCATCTTTATCATGATTATCAAAGTCAAACACTAAAAAGCGACACGTATTATCTTTATGCATTGGATAAACACCAATCACTTCATTTCCTTTTAAATGTGACATAATACTATCAATTGTCAAAGCTTTATATTTTTGGTAATGACAATCTTGGCAACGAAATCCTGCATTCCATTTCTTGCCACACCCATCCGACCAAAAATTAATACATTGTGGATAGTATCCCGCCTTATTTGTTTTCTTGTTTTCTACTCTTTTTGCGTATACGTCTGTACGACCCCAAAAACGTGCAAAAAATCGATTTGCCATATCTTTTGTGATTTCATTTGGAAAAACAATACGACTACCTTGATTTGTTTCAAAAGGTTCTGTATTTGTAGAATTCTTTAATTGATCCAGTTCTTTCTGATAAGAAATTCCTTCTCGATCCAAAATATTCTTCAAGCATTCAATCTCTTTTTGTAAGTCATTTATTATAGCCAAATTATCATTTGCTTGTTTCACAAAACCACCTACTCTTTTCAATACTATTTTAATTGAATTCACAATTAAAAAAAACACCCAAGACTCCGTTAATTAGACGGAGAGGAGTGTTTTCAGAACACATCTGCAAGTAGTAGTCTTGTAGTAGTTCTACATATATAATAGTCCTTTTTACAAACCAGTGTGTTAACACAAACACACAAAGACAGAAAAACAAGAATAAATCATGCCTTAACCGCTTTTAATATGTTAATCCAATCTGTTTTTTTCATGAGCCATTCTTTTTAACTTTTTATCTATCTGTTTTGCGATTTTATAATCTTCTTCAAATTGAAAGTTATGTTGAACGACCGGATTTTTTGATATATATACATATACCTTTTCTTTATTTGATAGTTCAATTTCAATACCTACATACACTTTTTTTAATTCAATAAAAATACTCGTATTAAACGTACTAATTAACACTTTATGCGAAAACAATGGTGATTTACCTTTATATTTAGCATGTTCATAAACTATTTGACTTCTAACAACATCACAAAATTTGTAAGTTCCTAAACTACCATCACATATTGTAAATTCTTTGTTCTTCTCATCAAAAAGGATGCTGTCAGCTATTTTATTGATATACAATGTTGAGATGCTCATTATTTCTTAACTCCTCAGATTTTTGCATAACATATATCAAACTTAATCCATTCTCTGCTGCAAATTTTGTAGCTTCTTGAATATCAAAAAACAGCTCATTTCCTTGTTCATAGTAAACAATCCATTCATCAGGGTTAATTGACTCATTATTTTCTAATGACCGAGCTCTTGTAGGAACAGCTGTGATTGTGTTTGTCAACGAGCCCACGTAAACTGGCGTACTTAGAGCTGTGTTAGCATACACAGCAACATTAATATTATATGTTATTGCATTATTGGCAGAATGAACAAGCTTAGATGATTGACTTGGAGAGATTGTACACCCATATTGTAGAGCATAATGCTGGCAATTTGATCCATATAAACTAATATCATTAGCATAAGTGATTGTACCATTATTATGTTGTACACTTATGTTATACCAATACGAATACGCATAAACTGAAAGATAGCTTCCTGTCACTTGTGCTCTCTTGTTGTAAGAAGCCGCATATAAACTAATAGTCGACATGCTTACAATACTAATACACAAAATCAAAGTAATAATGCCATAATATATTTTATTTTTCATCACATATTTCCTTTCTTTTTATTTTTCTTTTATTTTTTACATCAAATAAGTATGACCATATAAACTGTGTCCATTGCTATCACATCTCCTAAAATATGATTTCTTATTATTATCTTAATTTTTCCACCATTTAAATATAAGACTACACAATTAACTTTCATATTAAGACTTTATTTACAAGATTGTGTCAATGAAAAAGGGTGTTTCTAAAACATATTTTCAAATAATTGTCTTGTAGTAGTTCTACATATATAATAGTCTTTTTTACAAACCCATGTGTTAACACAAACACACAAAACATAAAAATTTTCAATTGACAATTCCATCAAGCAGATTAAAATAATGTCTAATTCATAGATAAATCGGAATTTGGGAGGATATATAGAATGTATCGAAAAGCGACGTTAAATGATTGCGAAAAGGTCTATCACTTAAT
>NZ_CAKVMR010000011.1 GCF_934772795.1 uncultured Holdemanella sp. | reverse complement strand
TTAGTTTGTATTTTTATTTCCTGTTCAGTTTTCAAAGATCATGTGCACCTCAGCAGTGCTCATCTATATTACCAAATACTTCCTCTTTCGTCAAATGTTTTTTTAAACTTTTTTCATCTTTTTTACTGTATACGCTTACATCGCTTTGAATAAAAAAATAGAGTTCTTCAACTCTATTTAAAATGCTCATAAGCAATACGATTTATATTCGCCATAACATCAGCACCCTTATTCCCTAAATCAGTTAAAACAACTATACTATATGGTGTATTACATTCTACAAAACCTACACTATTCAAAGCAGAATCATACATACCATATTTTTGAGGCATACTTAATTGTGTATCTCTATCTAAATATTCCCCCGGTTCTGCCTTTTCCATATTCTCAATCAAATCTTTATAATCTTCTTTATGTTCATATAAATAAGTCACCACATCATTCATTGTATTAGCCGTTGAAACATTATCTTCTGTATAATAGTTTTCACTGATAGAATCCGTATATTTTGTCATAGCTTCCTTATATTCTTTCCAGCCGCCAAGATTTTCATATAAAATATGACCCGCATCATTATCTGAATATTCAATCAAATCATCCAAAAGATCACTTAAAGGAATCTGACTACCAATACCATAATTTGAACTAACAACCCCTGCATCTTCATGCATATATCCACTATATGTAAATGTTGAATCTAATGTATACTCACCATCATTTACTTTATCATAATACAACATTGCCAAAGGTAATTTATAAATGCTTGCCGCAATAAACTCATCCTTCTCGTTCATACTATATTTAATGTTATGTTCTAAATCCGTGATACAGTATGCTACTTTCTCATGATCAATACCATTCTCTTGAAAATATGTTTCTATATCTTTTGCCAAATCCATATCAATATATTGACTATTATCTTTATTTTCAACTTCCGTATTTTGATCTTCTCCGATTTCAGACATCCCCTGATATGCCTTTTTCTCAGTGTTCTTCATTTCAACCGCAAATACACAAAGTACAATCAACAATGCAGATAATAAAGAAATAATAATAATTTTGTTTTTCTTATCCATAATAGACCCTTTCAAACTATGAAAAAGAGTCTATACAGACTCTTTTATATATTAATGTTTAAAATGACGTACTCCTGTAAATACCATTGCGATGCCGTGTTCATTACATTCATCAATTGAAAGTTGATCTTTAATAGATCCACCCGGCTGAATAATTGCAGTTACACCCGCTTTGATAGCTTCTTGAACTGTATCTGGCATTGGGAAGAAAGCATCACTTGCCAATACAGAACCTTTCGCCTTTTCACCAGCCTGTTCAATCGCAATCTTAGCTGCTCCAACACGGTTCATTTGTCCAGCACCAACACCAACTGTCATATCATCTTTTGCCAAGACAATCGCATTTGATTTTACATGCTTAACAACTTTCCAACCAAACAACAATTGCTTGATTTCTTCTTCCGTAGGTTTACGATTTGTCACACATTTTAAATCTTCTTCGTTAATTGTATGCTGATCCATCTCTTGAACCAATAGACCATCATTAACATTTGTATATTTTAACGCACTTGAAACAGATAAGCTAGTATCTAATTTCATTAATCGAATATTTTTCTTACGAGTTAAGATTTCCAACGCTTCATCAGAGAAGTCTGGCGCAATAATGATTTCCAAGAAGATCTTAGATAATTTTTCTGCCAAACCCTTTTCAACCTTTGCGTTCAACGCTACGATACCACCAAAAATTGAAATTGAATCCGCTTCATAAGCTTTATCCCAAGCCGCTTCAATATTTTCACCAATACCAACTCCACATGGATTCATGTGCTTAACACCTACAGCTGCATATTGACCTTCAAAATCTTTTAAGATTTCAATAGCCGCATTTCCATCCTGGATATTATTATAAGACAATTCTTTACCATGAAGCTGAGTCGCATTTGCCAAAGAATATTGAGGATTCATTCCTTTATAGAAAGCAGCCTTTTGATGAGGATTTTCACCATAACGCAAGTCTTGAACCTTATCAAAAGTAATAGTCATACTTTCTGGGAATTCTTCATGTGTTCTCTTAGTTAAATAATCTGCGATCATCGCATCATAACGAGCTGTATGACGGAATACTTTTGCAGCTAAACGCTCACGCGTTTCCAAAGTAGTTTCTTGGTTTTCTCTAATTTCTTCAAGAACTTTATCATAATCTTTTGGATCACAAAGAACTGGAATACTTTGATAGTTTTTAGAAGCACTACGAAGCATACTTGGACCACCAATATCAATGTTCTCAATAATTTCTTCGTGTGTTACCCCTGGTTTTAATACAGTTTCTTTAAAAGGATATAGATTCACACAAACCAAATCAATATATTCAATTCCTAATTCTTGTAGTTGGCGTACATGATCTGGATTTGAACGAACACAAAGTAATGCACCATGAACTTTTGGATGTAAAGTTTTCACACGACCATCCATAATTTCAGGAAAACCAGTTACTTCACTGATTCCGATTGGATGAATTCCAGCTGCCTCAAGGGCTTTTTTTGTTCCTCCAGTTGAAATGATTTCATATCCACAATCTACTAATCCTTGTACAAATTCAACTAAACCTGTTTTATCAGATACACTTACTAATGCTCGCTTCATTCTTTTTCCTCCTCAATACTTTTTGCGACTTGTTCAATGACTTGCCAAAACAAATCATATTCCATCGCATGTACATGCGATTCTAATGTTTCTAAATCCCAAGACGGATCGATCGCAACTCTTTCCTGACGAATAATAGGACCTGTATCCACACCTTCATCCACAAAATGAACAGTGACTCCAGTTTGCGCTACTTTTGCCTCATACGCATCCGCAATACTATGAGCTCCTGGAAATTCAGGTAAATAAGCTGGATGCAAATTGATGATACGATTTGGATAAGCACTTAATAAAGTGTGTCCAATAAAACGCATATATCCACTTAATACAATCAAATCTACCTTTTTTTCTTTTAAAACTTCTAAGATAGCTGCTTCATAACCTGCTTTACCATCGTATCCCTTTGGATTAAAGTAAAACTCTTCTACTCCGTGATTACGCGCACGAACTCTAGCATATGCATTTTCTTTATCCGCAATCAAACATGCACAATTCACATGCAAAGAACCATCTTCAATATGAGATAAGATTGTTTCAAAGTTAGTGCCCGAACCACTCGCAAATACCGCAATATTTACCATTGGACATCTACCTGTCCTGTTTCAGTTACTTTACCAACTACATAGCTAGGTTCATTGATTTCATTTAATACAGCTTGAACCTTTTCAACATCCGCTGGATCTACAGCCATCACAAAACCAAGTCCCATATTAAATACGTTGTACATTTCTTTCGTAGAAATATCTCCATTTTTTTGAATCAAATCAAAGATTGGAGGTTTTGGGAACGCCTTTGTATCAATTTCAACACCCATACCCTCTTTTAACATACGAGGTACGTTTTCATAGAATCCACCACCTGTGATGTGACTGCAAGCTTTTAAAGTAATGCCTGATGCTTTAATATGCTTTAATGCTTTTACATAAATTTTTGTAGGCGCAAGTAATGCCTCTCCTAAAGTTTTACCTAATTCATCATAATAAGTATTCAAAGATTCTTCTGTAATATCGAATACATTACGAACCAATGAGAAACCATTACTGTGAACACCTGTTGAAGGAAGCCCAATTAACACATCTCCTACATTTAGATCTTTACCAGTAATCATGTCTTTTTTATCGCATACACCAACCGCAAAACCAGCTAAATCATAATCATCTTCTGGCATTAAACCTGGATGTTCTGCAGTTTCTCCACCAATCAAAGCAGCTTCAGATTGTAAACAACCCTCAGATACACCCTTCACAATGTCTGCAATTTTTTCTGGAACATTCTTTCCACATGCGATGTAATCTAAGAAGAATAGTGGTTCTCCACCTGCACATGCGATATCATTCACGCACATCGCAACGGCATCAATTCCAATTGTGTCATGCTTATTCATAACCATCGCAAGTTTAACTTTTGTACCACAACCATCTGTACCAGAAAGTAATACAGGCTCTTCCATATCTTTAATTTTAGATAATGAGAAAGCACCAGAGAAACCACCAAGTCCTCCTAATACTTCTGGACGCATTGTTTTCTTAACATGCTCCTTAATCAATTCAACAGATTTATATCCTGCCTCTAAACTAACGCCTGCTGCTGCATAATGTTCTGCCATACTCTACTCCTTTACCTCATCTTTATAATCTTGTAAATCTTCTGGATATTCACCTGTACAACAAGCTAAACAGCTTGTTTCAGGCACACACTTTTTAAAGTCTTCAACACTTAAGAAACGCAACGAATCCACCTGGAACAATTGTTCCATTTCATCTACTGTATAGTTAAAAGCCGCCAAATCTTTTTGTGCCGTTGAATCCGCCCCATATAAACAAGGATATTTCAACATTGGCGAAGCTATACGTAAATGCACTTCTTTTGCGCCTGCCTCTTTTAATAATTGACAAATTCGACGTGATGTAAAACCTTTCACAACACTATCATCTACTAAATAAACTCTTTTATCTTTAACAACCGAACTGATCGCATTTAATCGAACACGCATACCTTGCATTCTTTGTTGTTCTGTCGGACGAATAAATGTAGAACCAATATAACGGTTTTTAATTAATCCCGTTTCATATGGTACATTCAATGTTCTGGCAAAACTTGCCGCTGCACTTAAAGCTGAATCAGGAACACCAACAACGATATCCGCTTCAACATTCTCTTCTTTAGCTAAATAGTAACCACATTGTTTTCTTACTTCATGAACCGTTAAACCATTATGAACACTATCCGGTCTAGAATAATATACATACTCTAAAGCACACGCTTTAGTTTCTGTTTCTTCAACAATTTGACTCGACTTCATGCCTTCACGGCTGAAACAAATTAATTCCCCCGGATTTACTTCACGAACGAATTCTCCACCAAGGATTGGGAATGAACAAGTTTCACTACTGATGCAATACCCTTCATCTACCTTGGCAATATATAAAGAGCGAATGCCGTGTGGATCTCTTACTACGTACAAATTATCTTTTGTGATGACCATAAATGTATAAGCACCACTCATCATACGACATGCCTTCGCAATTTTTTCTTCAAAAGAACCTGGATTCAATTGAATCAAATGTGCTAATAATTCTGAATCGCTTGTACCTTGGAAAATCAAACCTTCATTTTCTAATTTTGTTCTTAAAGAAATCGCATTCGTAATCATGCCACTTGATACAACCGCAAAATATCTTTGATGACTACGCACCATGATTGGCTGAACATTTTCCAATTGAGAATCATTTTTTGTTGCCATGCGAAGCTGACCAATCGCAATATCACCTTCTAAAGAATTTAATGTATCTTGTTTTAAATTCTCTGATAATAAGCCTAATCCCTTTTTACAAACAACATTTTCCCCATCACTAACAGCTAATCCAACACCATCTTGTCCTCGATGCTGAATAGCATGCATTGCTAAATAGATGTTCTGGGCGGCTTGTTCTACATTGAACAAGCCAACGATCCCAGAAGAATCTTGAACTACTTTTTTCAACGTCATTCTACTTCACCTGCTTGTGTGTAAAATAACGAACACCATTTGCGAAAATATCCTGGTCTTTATTTCCAGCAATATTCTGGAACAAGCCTTTTTCATAACGCTCACTGTGACCCATCTTACCAAAGATTTTTCCATCTTCAGAGAAGATACCTTCGATAGCCATACTTGAACCGTTTAAGTTGTCTTTTCCGTCCATTGTTGGAACACCCTTTTCATTTACATATTGTGTTGCAACCTGGCCATTTTCAATCAACTTATTCAACACTTCTTCACTCGCAACAAATTTACCTTCGCCATGACTAACAGCAACTGAATATACATTTCCAGCTTTCATACCTGCAAGCCAAGGAGAAGCATTACTTGTAATACGTGTACGTGCAATATGAGAAACGTGACGGTTGATATTATTTCTAAATAATGTTGGATTTTCTGCATCCAATTTTTCAATATCACCATAAGGTAATAATCCCGATTTGATCAATGCCTGGAATCCATTACAGATACCTAAGATCAAACCATCATTTGCACGCATTGTATCGATTGCTTGAGCAATCTTTGGATTTCTCAATACATTCGCAATAAATTTACCTGAACCATCTGGCTCATCTCCACTACTAAATCCACCAACAATCATCAAAATTTGAGCTGTACTGATTTCATCTGCTAAAGTTTCAATACTCTTTTGAATGTTTTCTACAGTTAAGTTATTAAATACGATTTGTTTAACTTCAGCACCCGCACGTTCAAACTTAGCTGTTGTATCAAATTCGCAGTTTTGTCCAGGGAAGATAGGAATGATTACTTTTGGTTTTTCCACAACAACCTTAGACATTGGTACTTCTGCATCATTTAAAGGAGTTTCTAAAGTATCTTTTCCTTCATCCACGATCATTGGATAAATTTCACTATAACGTTTTGTCCAAGCCTTTAATGCATCTTCAATTTCAACTGTTTCATCATTTAATACAATCTTAGAATCATCATTTAAAATACCAATCAATTCTAAATGTTCATCTTGAATGCTTTCTGTAGCTTCAACAATCATTGAACCCAAATTGAATCCATATACATCTTCTTCTGTGTTGATTGCAGCACCGACTTTAGATCCAAATGCCATCTTCGCAATAGTTGCACCTAAACCACCAAATTTAATTGTACTTGCCGCAACAATTTTCTTTTCCTGCATTAATTTATGAACTGTTTCAAAATTTTCTTTTAATCGTTCATAGTTTGGAACATTATTCTTAACTGGCGTATGTTTTACCAAATATACATAGTCTCCAGGATTTTTAAATGAAGCCGAAACAATATCATCCGTTTTAGCTGTTGTTACCGCAAATGTGATCACTGTTGGTGGTACATGAATATCTTTATACGTTCCACTCATAGAGTCTTTACCACCAATACTTGGTGTTTCAAACGCTAATTGTGCATCAATCAAACCTAATAACGCTTCAAATGGTTGTCCCCATTTTTGTGCATCTGCACCTAAGTGCTCAAAATATTCCTGATTTGATAAACGACACTTCTTATAGTCCGCACCCAATGCCGTAACACGAGCTAATGCTTCAACAACTGAATAACTTGCACCTAAATATGGAGAATATTTAGATACTTTTGGATCATATCCATATGTCATAACCGAACATGTATTTGTCATTCCGTGTACAGGCAATTTTTGTACAGAACCTTCCTCAGGCGTTAATTGATATTTACCTCCAAACGGCATCAATACTGTACTCTTACCGATTGACGCATCAAACATTTCTGCCAAACCAATCTGACTTGCGACATTCGCATCTTGTAATACTGTATTTAAATCGGATTTAACTGCATCAAATGGATGTTCATCATATTCATTTTCGCAAACATCAACAACCTGATGCTGACGAACACCGTTAGTATCCAAGAAAGCACGAGACATATCAACAATTGTTTCACCACGCCATTTCATGACTAAACGATTTGTATCTGTAACATCTGCAACTTTGATAGCTTCTAAGTTTTCCTTATATGCTTCTTCTTTGAATTTTTCAAAATCTTTGGCTTCAATACATACAGCCATACGTTCTTGTGATTCACTAATAGCTAATTCTGTACCGTCTAAACCTTGATATTTAACTGGAACTGCATCCAAGTTGATATCCAATCCGTCTGCAAGTTCACCTACGGCAACACTAACTCCACCTGCTCCAAAGTCATTAGCCTTTTTAATTAATTTTGTACAAGCAGGATTTCTAAATAAACGCTGCAATTTACGTTCGATCAAGGCATTACCTTTTTGAACTTCACTTGAACATTTTTCCAAACTTGTTTCATTATGTTCTTTACTTGAACCAGTAGCTCCACCGATTCCATCACGACCAGTAGCTCCACCAATCATAACGATAATATCGCCAGCTTGTGGTTGTTCACGTTTTACATGTGATTTAGGAGCAGCACCAACAACAGCACCCACTTCCATACGTTTCGCAACATAGCCATCATCATAGATTTCGTCTACAAATGTAGTTGCCAAACCAATTTGGTTACCATAACTTGAATATCCATGAGCTGCTGTTTTAGAAATCTTTGATTGAGGTAATTTGTGCTCTAATGTTTCACTAATTGGTTTTGTGATGTCTCCAGCACCTGTAATACGCATTGCTTGATATACATAGCTACGTCCTGATAATGGGTCACGAATGGCTCCACCAATACATGTACTTGCTCCACCAAATGGTTCAATTTCTGTTGGGTGGTTATGTGTTTCATTTTTAAACATCAATAGCCATTGTTCGTCTTTTCCATCTACATCCACTGTGATTTCCACACTGCACGCATTGATTTCATCGGTAATCTCCATATCATCAAGCTTACCTTGTTTACGAAGATATTTACCGGCAATAGTAGCCATATCCATCAATGTTTTTTCTTTACGATTTCCATGAACTTCCTGACGTAATTTTAAATATTTATCATAAGAAGCCTGTAATTCATCGGATAATGTATCCAAATGGAAACATACATCATCCAATACAGTTTCAAAAGTAGTATGACGGCAGTGATCTGACCAATATGTGTCCAGCACACGTAGTTCAGTCATTGTGCAATCTCTTTTTTCTTCCTTTTCAAAATAACGTTGAACATGCTCAATGTCCGCTTGAGACATGGCCAACCCTAAAGTCTGACGTAAAGAATCTAATTCTTCTTTACTCATTTTTGTAAATCCTTCTAATACAGGAACATCTTTTACTTCAACGTCCTGATCATCTACTAATACAGAAAGGTCTTTAACGCGCGCTTCAACAGGGTTAACAATATAATGTGTGATTTTATTAAGTGTTTCTTCATCTACTGGGTTTGCGAACACTAATAAAGTACCTGAATGAATACGTACTGTTTGTTTGTTGTTCAAAAGCATTAAACATTGCATTGCACTGTCTGCTCTTTGATCGTATTGACCTGGCAAAAATTCATATGCCAAATATGATTTACCTGTTAAATCTACAGAATCATATACATCATCTGTAACGACTTCGCTACAAACATTTTTCTTTAATAATTCAATATCATTTTCGTCGGCATCAAAAATATCATATAGATTGTATTTTGTAAGACCAAAATCTTCTTTTAAAGATAGAGATTGTCTTAATTCAGCCGCTAATGATTCACTTTCAACCTGAAACTGTTCTTTTTTATGAACAAAAATACGAGTATCCATTTCCTTCTCCTTATTCAACAATTGACTGTTCTAATACTTTTTGTGCTTGTTCTTTTTTAAATTCAACAATCTTATCCTGTAATGACTTATCATTAAGTCCAATCATCTGACAAGCTAAGATAGCTGCATTTCTTGCCCCTGATTTTCCAATCGCTACAGTCGCAACAGGAACACCTTGAGGCATTTGTACTGTCGATAATAATGAATCCAATCCACCTAAAGCAGATGTTTGAATAGGGATTCCAATAACGGGCAACGGTGTAGAGCTAGCTAAAACTCCAGCTAAATGTGCTGCTCCTCCGGCTGCCGCAATAATAACCTGAATTCCACGTTCACACGCTGTCTTTGATAATTCCAAAACAGCTTCTGGAGTACGGTGAGCACTTAATACACGAACTTCATATCCGACTTGAAAATCGTCTAATTGTTTCATACAACCTTCCATACTTGGCAAGTCTGAACGAGAACCCATCACAATTAAAACACGCTTTGTTTCCATAAATGACCTTCCTTTCAAAACAAAAAAAAGCGCACCTATAGTAGGCACACTTAAAAAAGCAATTCTTCTCCATCAATTGTGGTAAATCTTCTTAAGACCATAAGTAAGACCTCCAAAATCAGAAAAACACTTCTGCAAGATTATAATACCCAAAATCAACTCAAATGACAACCCATATTTCATGAAAGTTGTTCTCTTGGAGTAAATAATTTATATTTTCTTAAATCAAATACATAGACTATCGAACTCAATCCCCAGGTAATTGGATACAACCAGTGTGTTAAATACAGACTATGTATACTTTGTCCTATTGTCATTAATACAACAACACGAACGGCACACCAACACACAAGCATAACTACCATCGGCATTACAGGACGTCCTAGACCTCTTAAAATACTTGAAACCACATGTGAAAAACCTAAAAGAACATAAAAGAAAGCACAAATTCGCGCACGATCCACTCCAATCGCAATTACTTCTGGATTTTGATTAAAGAATGAAATAAAGGTTGGCGCAAATAAGTAGATCAAAATACCCAAACATTCAATCATTAATAATGCAGCTGCAAGCCCAAACAAGATTCCTTTTCGTGAACGCTCCTTTTGTCCAGCTCCTTCATTTTGGGAGACAAACGTTGTAAGTGCCATCGAGAATGAAATTTCAGGAAGGAAAATAAATCCCTCTACCTTTGAATACGCACCAATACCCGCAATGGCAGCTGCACCAAACGAATTAATATACGACTGAATCATCACGTTCGCAAAATCAATGACACAACCTTGTAGTCCTGTTGGCAATCCATAAATGCAGATTTGTTTCAAATTTTCAAAATCCAAAGATAAATGCGTCCAAGAAATATGCAAAATACTTTCTTCTCTTGCGAGTTGCACAGCACACAAAAACATACTCGCAAATTCAGAAAGAATCGTAGCCCAGGCAGCTCCGGCAACCCCCATCTTAAATACAGTGATAAATACCACATCTAAAATGACATTCAATATCGAACTTACAATCAAATAATATAGTGGATGTTTGGCATCGCCTCCAGCACGAATGATACCCACAAGCATGTTATATAAGACTAAAGAAAAACCACCTAGAAAATAAATTTTTAAATATGTAGAAGATAGGCCAAACACTTCTTGAGGAGATCCCATCCACATCAACATTTGATCAGTTAGTAAATAACCAACTCCAGTCATAATAAGACCTAACAAGATACCAAATGTAGCCGTTGTATATACGGCTTTTTTTGTTCTTTCTTCATCTTGTGCCCCTATCGCATTGGCAATAATGACACTAGCTCCTGTCGCAAAACCATTAAAGAAACCAACAAATAAAAAAATCAAAGAGCCAACACTTGTAACGGCAGCCAACGCATTCTGCCCTAGAAAATTCCCTACAATCAGTGCATCTACAGTATTGTAGAGTTGTTGAAAAAGATACCCGATAAATATAGGTATCGCATAGCCAATGATTTGTTTAGCAATACTTCCTTTTGTCATTAACTGAATCGAACTCTGCTTCGCCATAAAATTCCTCCCCATACAAGAAAAGCCTGCACCAACATAAGTTAGTACAGGACTTTGCTTTGCCCTAATATCCATTAGGATACATCATGTATTAGTTATTTACAATATACGCTGTCGCAATGGATTGAGCCCAATTATAAATAGATGTTGTATGCATTCCTTTAATATTCTTATTTCTTAAGCAATATGTTTTAGTTGAATCTACAGGCAAATAACCACATAGTTCACTTTGACGAACTAACGCATTATGATAATTCTCTTTAGACACTTCATTATCTGAAGTATACATGCCTGCATCTAGATAAGTATCTAGTTGTTCATCACTTAAACGACCAAAATTATTTGTAGCACCTGTTCTTAAAATAAAGTTAATGCCTGTATCATCTGGAGATCCATAAGAGAATCCTAGATATGTTGCATCCCAGCTACCTGTTTGTGCATCATCCTGCACTGTATTAATGACCGTATTAAATTCAACTGTATTGGCTTTAAAATCAATTCCGATCGCATTTAAACACTTTTGTAAAACGGGAATCAAAGAATCCAAAGAATCCTTATCCTTATTTGCCAAGAAACGAACTATTAATTTTTCACCATCTTTATAACGATATCCATCATCTGCCAATTTATATCCTGCATCCTCTAAGATTTGGTTGGCCTTTTCTACATCATAATCATAATAAGTAACGCCATCGACCTTTTCTTCATTACGAATCATTGGTCCGTTATTTAAAGAAACAGGATTTCCAAAAGTACCAGGCTTATAAGCCATGCCTTCAATTTGATAGTAATTATCAATATATTCTTGTGCATTAAATCCATATCCGATGGCTTTTCTTACCGCAACATCACTGCAAGCTCCCGCATATGAATTAAAGATAATGAAGCTTTCACGATCACTTGGATAAGAATCTACGGATAAACTCTTATTCTTTTGAACAGATTTAATTTTATTTGCCTCAATCACATCCGGAATATAGTCCACTGTTCCATTTTCCAATTCTTTAACTTCTGTTGAAGTATCTGTCTTTTTGATCATGATCTTTGAAATTTGATATTGTCCTTTTTTAGCCTTAAACTCTGAATTTGAAACTAAACTAGCTCCACTTGTCTTTTCAAACTTCTTCAATACATAAGCCCCCGTTCCAATTGGCTTACTATTCTTTTTTTCAATACTTTCTGTTTTTCCTTTTTTATAATTTAAATATTCAGCACTACAGATCTTCTGTGTTCCAAGGGTAGAAACAGCATCGATTCTTGGTTTATCCAAATGGAAAACAACTGTATAGTTATCTGGCGTTTCAATGCCACTAAAGCTAGATGCATCTGCATCATGATATTCACTATAACCTTCCAAGAAATCAACATTATTCGCAAAACGACCTGTATAACTTGGATCTGCCATAACACTAAATGTTGTTTTTACATCTTTTGAAGTAAACTTTGAACCATCACTAAATTTGATACCTTTCTTTAATTTAAAAGTCATTGATTTTCCATCTTCGCTAATTTCTGGTAAAGACTTAGCCAAATCGGCAACCAACTCTCCTTTTTTGTTGTATTTCAATAATCCTTGATACACCAAATCCACAACATAAGAATCATTTGTCGTTTGGTAATACATAGGTGAAAAGGTTCCATTCATTTCAGAACTCAACCCAACGGTCAACACTTGATCATTACCTGCAGCTTTTGCGCTACATCCACACATTAATAAAGCTAATCCACATGCCAATAATTTCTTGTACATATTCTTTTTCCTCCTAATCATTTATTCTTTGTACCACCACCAGTCAGCTAACACTTTTCATCACTCTCCTTATATAAAAAAAATCCTGCATCAAATTAAAAATTTGACACAGGACAGAATATCAAAATAATCTGCGGTACCACCTGAATTGGTATAGTTATACCCACCTCTAGAATGCCATCACATTCGATCCATTTAACGCACGGAACACGTCGCAGCTACTCAGAATTTCTTTTCACCTTGCCCTTGAAAGTCCATTTGCCAAGTCGTAATAATCTAGCTTCCACCACCACTAGAATCTCTTTGTATCCGGTTCTTAGTTTGATCTCTTTCGCATCAGTTGCCTATAGGATACACCTAACACAATTTGTTTTCAACTGTTTTTTTTCAATTTATTTCATTTTCTTACATCAAAGACTGTTCTGTTCGACCAATAATATCATCTTGCGTCTTTTTAGAAAGTACATTAAAGAAAGCACTATATCCAGCTACACGAACAATTAAATCTTTATGTTTTTCAGGATGCTTCTGCGCATCAATCAAAGTTTCCTTAGAAACAATGTTATATTGCACATGATATCCATGTAAACGATTGAAGAACGTTTGAATCAACAATTCTAGTTTTTGACGGTTTTCCTCTGTTGACAACATTTGCGGCGTCATTTTCTGATTTAGTAAAACTCCACCTGTAATTTTATTTGTACGAAGCTTAGATACACTTTTAAATACAGCCGTTGGACCATTCTTATCACTATTATGAGCCGGACTGCAGCCTTCTGCCAAAGGTTCGAACGCATTTCGACCATCAGGTGTAGCCATCGTAGACATACCTTGTCCAACATTTGCACTAATTGATGAAGTTCCCGCATAACGAATACCACCAATTGGTCCTCTATTATATCGCGTATTTGGATATTTTTTGATTTCATCAATATAAGAATCATACGCTTCCACAATCAATTGATCTACGTAGTCATCATCATTTCCATATTTTGGAGCTTCACGAATCAACATTTCCTGAATCTTCTTATTTTTTGGTGATGAAAAATCATCTAAGATTGCATCCCAAAGTTCTTGTCTTGTGATTTTCTTTTCTTCATATACCAACTTCTTTATTGCGGCCAAGCAATCTGCCATATTTGCGATTCCAACTTGTAGACCTGAAATAAAATCATATACAGCTCCACCTTCTTTGATTGTTTTACCTCTGGCAATGCAATCATCTGTTAAAGCTGAACAAAGAACATCAGGTACATCTCTTTCAGACGCTTTATCAATCACATTTTCAACAATCACACTATAACGAGTGATTTCCCTTACCGTCTTATCCCATGCTTTTAATAGCTCTTCATAGCTTTCCATTTCGGTAAAATAGCCATAACCCTTTGTGAAACGTTTATTACTTGTAAGATCCACACCATTATTCATCGTACACAAAAGCATTCTTGGAAAATTGATATAAGACATGCCTGTGCAACGATATCCCCATTTACCTGGAACCGCTGTTTCTACACAGCCTATGGCACTGTAATTATAGGCATCTTCTTCTTTAACGCCCCAATCCATAAATGAAGGAATTATAATTTCATCATTGTTCAATGCAGGCATACCAAATCCTAAACGCATAACTTCTACACATTCATCAAAGAATTGTTTATTGATATTCTTGTGATAACGAACAGTTAAATTTGGTTGTGTCAAACGAGTCTGTGCAACTGATTTTAAAACTAAGAAACTCAAATCATTGACCGCATCCTTTTTATCTGTTGTCTGACCTGCAATCGTTACATTTTGATACATAGGAGAACCTGCTGAACTTAATGTATGTGCTTGAGAACGTACTTTATTGATTGTTAGTGTTTTGATCCACAAACAAGTCAATAGTTCCAAAGCCTCTGTTTCTGTAATATTTCCGTTTTTAATATCTCGATCATAATATGGATACATATATTGATCGAATCTTCCATAGCTCAAAGAATGTCCATTGGATTCAATTTGTAGAATCAATTGAATAAACCATACGGATTGTACAGCTTCTTGAAAAGTTTCCGCTGGTTCATACGGAACTTTTGCACAAATTCTACTCATCTCTAATAGTTCTAGTTTACGTTCTTGATTCAATTCTTTTTCTGCTAATTTCTTCGCAAGAACACTATAACGATTCGCAAAAGTACGTACTGCATCTAACACAATAAGAACTGCATTATAGAAACAATACTTGTCAATACTATCAGGATCCGTCAAATCAAGAGATGCTTTACATTCTTTTACACGCTTTTCGTATCCTTTTAATCCATCCTTCAAGATGCGCTCATAGTTCACCGCCAAATGCGCATCTCCAGCATTTAACTTACCTTCCATTCCAAATACACCGGTTTCCATAAAAACACGAACTTCTTCAGGAAGAAGTGCTTCTCCTCTTGCACGTAAATTATTGTTTTCCCAGAATGGTGCAATTTCTCTAAGTTGTTCCTTCGTCTTCTCTGTGATATAGAAGACGTCCCCATCTCTTTTTTCAAACTGATCTAATTCATTGATCACAAATTCCATAGTATATTCAGGAAAAATTGGAGCATTACGATTCTTAGTCGCTTGGTTTCCTGCCAAAAGAGATTTATCCTCAATATATATACTCATATGATCCAATATTTTTTCTAGCATTTTAGCTCGAACCATCACGCGTGGTTGATTTAAATTTTCTTTATAAGCTTCTGTAGCTAAAATTGCACGTTCTGCATCAATATAAGGTTTCTCATCCAATACTTCTTCACGAAATTCCTTCATTCGTTTAGTCAATGTCCCAAAATGTTCTGCATTTTCCATATATACTCTCCTATTT
Source organism: uncultured Holdemanella sp. (assembly GCF_934772795.1). GTDB lineage: Bacteria > Bacillota_I > Bacilli_A > Erysipelotrichales > Erysipelotrichaceae > Holdemanella. Next base: position 28,748 of record NZ_CAKVMR010000011.1, on the reverse strand, counting down.
ATTTCATTCGTAACTAATATCTGCTTTTAAAGTATCACCCAACTTATATCATGTCAATATATTTCATTCATAATTTTTATAACTTTCGTTCGTAACCGTAATATGTTATAATGCATTTAAGGAGATCAACACAATGGAAAAAGCAAATCGTAATCAAACTGGAACTATTTTTAATATTCAAAAATTTAGCGTAAATGACGGTCCAGGAATTCGCACTACCGTTTTTCTAAAGGGATGTCCCCTTCGTTGCAAGTGGTGTGCAAATCCTGAGAGCCAACTTGTACAAACACAAATTCTTTGGGATCAAAAAAAATGTATAAACTGCCATCATTGTATTGAAACATGTCCACAAAATGCCATAGGTGTAAGTGGCACATTCATCAAAATCAACCATAATCAATGTAATGGATGCAAAAAATGTGTAAATGAATGTATAAACAACGCATTAGATGCACAGGGCGAACAAAAATCAGTAGAAGAAGTGCTTAAGGTTGTTTTACAAGACCAAGTATTCTATGAAGAAAGTGGAGGCGGACTTACTCTTTCTGGAGGAGAACTCTTACTTCAACCTGATTTTTCAAGAGAACTTCTTTTAGCTGCTAAAGAAGAAGGAATTCACACTTGTTGTGAAACAACTGGGTTTGCGAAAGAAGAAACATTTAATTATGTCATGGAGTATGTTGATACCATTTTATTTGATATGAAACACTGGAACGCAGATAAACACATAGAAGGTACAGGCGTATCAAACGAATTGCCTTTGCTCAACATGAAACATGCTATTGAAAATGGAAAAACAGTTCTTCCGCGAATCCCTGTCATTCCAGAATTTAATGATTCTTTAGAAGACGCAAAAGAATTTGCGAAAACACTTCATAACATGGGAATAAACAAGTGTCAGCTTCTACCATTCCATCAATTCGGAGAGAACAAGTATCATCTTTTAAATGTAAAATACGATTATGAGAATGTTCCTTCTTATCATCCAGAAGATTTAAAAGACTATTTAGATGTATTTATAGAAAATAACATTAACGCTTTCATTTGAAACAAAAAAACCTTATTATATAAACAAAATGATAGGAATCGAAACAAATGAAAAATAGAACAAATCAAATATTAGAATTATTGACATCTGAAAAAAAGGTTGAAGTTTCTCAACTCGCTGAATATCTAGGTGTTTCACAAGTTACTGTACGTAAAGATTTAGATACATTAGAAGCTAAAGGAATCATCAAGCGTGAACATGGTTTTGCTGTTTTATGCAGTACAGATGATATCAATGGCAGAATCGCATATCATTATGAAGAAAAGAAGAAAATTGCTTCTAAAGCTGCCGAACTCGTTCAGGAAGGTGATACCATCATGATTGAAAGTGGTAGTTGTTGCGCTCTTCTTGCTGAAACGTTAACACAACTTCATAAAGATTTGACAATTATCACGAATAGCGCTTTTATTGCAGAATATATTCGTGGAAAATCTAATTTTCAAGTCATTCTTCTAGGTGGAATTTATCAACAAGACTCACAAGTTATGGTAGGCCCTATGGTTCAAGAATGTGTATCCAACTTTTTTGTCGATTATTTTTTCATCGGCACCGATGGATATGATTCTAGAATCGGCTTTTCAAATCGTGATCAAATGCGAGCACAAGCCGTACGAGATATGTCTCGCCAGGCCGAACAAATCATCATACTAACGGAAAGCGATAAATTTTCTAAGCGTGGTGTCGTACCATTGAATTTAAAAGATAAAGTAAAAACCGTCATAACAGATAATTCTATTGATGCCTCCTATATCGAAGAACTCAATAGCCAAAACATTCAAGTTATAACTGTTTAAAAAAAGGATTTCAAGCGAAATCCTTTTTATTATTAATCATCAATATATGCTGTTGCCATTGATTGTGACCAATTGAACCTCTCATCACTGAAGTGACGAGATTCTTGGGAACAGACTTCTATCGAAACCTTTCTTACCAAGCTATCCCCGCAGTTCCTGCGGTTCTTTTTATATTTAGTTAATTAGCTAATATGCCTTGCATCAATATATTGATGGACGCATTTACATCTCTGTCATGATTTGAATGGCATTTTGGACAGGTCCATTCTCTTACTTTTAAATCTTTTGTTTCTTCATTCTTATATCCGCAACAATGACAGATTTGACTGCTCGCATAGAACGTATCCACTTTCTTGATCACCTTTCCATACCACTGGGCTTTATATTCTAGCTGTGTGGTGAACTTTGACCAGGATACATCCGATATAGACTGGGCTAGATTGTGGTTTTTAAGCATGTTCTCTACTTTCAAATCTTCGATACAGATAATGTCATATTCTCTAATAATTCTAGTAGATAGTTTGTTGATAAAATCCATTCTTTGATTCGCTATCTTTTCATGAAGTCTTGCAATCTTGATTCTGTTTTTGATCCAGTTACGGCCGCCCTTTGTTTTTCGTGACTGCTGTTTCTGGAGCTTTTTCAGTTTCTCAATCGACTTCTTCAGATATTTTGGATTTTCTACCTTTTCTCCATTACTCAATATGATAAAATCCTTGATACCTAGATCTATACCTGTCTCATTATATGTCAGTGGATACAAAACTTTTTCTACATCCGTATAACATAATGAAACATAATACTTTCCACTTGGTACTTGTGATACTGTTGCACTAAGTAATCTTCCTTTTGGTTCTCGTGTTTTCTTTATCTTTACTAGACCAATCTTAGGAAGCTTGACCTTATTGTCGAATAATTCAATATTTCCATTTGTATATTTTGTGGTATATGAATAACGATGCGTCTTCTTTGATTTGAATCTAGGATATTCAGCCTTTTTCCTGAAGAAATTTATATAAGCCGTATCCAGATTCTTTACACTGGACTGTAGAGCAACCGAATCCACTTCCTTAAGCCATTCATATTCTTTCTTTAAAGAAACTAGATCCTTAGCACATGCCGAATAGCTTAGAGTAATCCCATCTTTTTCATAGGCATCCCTACGCTTTGCCAGATAATGATTATATACAAAACGAGTACAGCCAAAAGTCTTGGCTAGTAATATTCTTTGTTCCCTATTTGGATAGATACGATACTTGAATGCCTTTTCCATGATGATTTCTCCTCTTATTGATTCGCTATTTTCTTTTTTGACTTCTTATATAATCTATAATCTGTTCTTCTGTATTTTCAGAAACTGTAGCTACAAAATAAGAAGGATTCCATAGATGTCCACCCCATAATTTGGATCTTAGATCATCTCCAAACTCTTTCATTAAGAGTCTAGCCGATACACCCTTCATAGCTTTTATAATATTTGGAATGTAATGCTGCGGCGTACAATTGATCAGCATATAAATATGATCTTCCTCTATATTCATTTCCAGAATTTGAAAACCATTATCCTTTGAAATCTGAGTCAGCAGCTCTTTTAATCTTGTTCCAACCTGTCCATTCAAAACATCATGACGATACTTTACGCACCATACGATATGATACTGTATAGAATAGACATAGCCTCTTCCTTTAACAACTTCCATATGTTTTTTCCTCATCTACATTATAACATATGTATATGATTAAATCATTATATTTATCATTTATTTTTAAATTATTTATTTAACATCTGTATATCTAATTCATCTCATGACTAAAGTCACGAGTGTTCTTAGATTGCATTATAAAGAAAAAAGCCTATCTTTTATGATAAGCTTCATATAATTCATTCTTTTTACAAGCCATTTCTTTGGCAACCAAACCAATAGCCTCTTTTGTGCGCATTCCAGATTCTATATATTCATCCACTTTCGTAATGGCTGTATACATATCAAACACAACTTCATCTTGTTTAAAGCCATCCATGACAATAACCATTTCACCTTTACAAGTAGCCGCTACTTCCAACACTTCCTCAATGGTTCCACGAATATATTCTTCATGTACTTTTGTTAGTTCTCTAGCCAAGCACATTTGACGATTTCCTAATACCTCTAACATATCTTGTAAAGTATCTTCAATACGATGTGGCGCTTCATAGAAAATCGTTGTATAAGGAATTGTTTTGATTTCTTCTAGCTGTTTCTTTCTTTTCGAACTCTTATTGTCTAAAAAGCCATAAAACAAATAGTGATAACAACTCAATCCACTCGCAACCAATGCATTCATAGCTGCATTCGCACCTGAAACTGAAACTACATTAAATCCATGTGAAATTGTTTCTTGAACTAGTTTCTGTCCTGGATCCGAAACCAAAGGATAACCTGCATCCGATACTACCGCAACATCTTCTCCATTCTCTAAACGTTCAATAATTTTAGGAATACTTGTTTGTTGGTTATGCTCATGATGAGACATCAACATCGTATCAATGCCGTAAGCCATTAAAAGTTTTTTTGTGTTACGCGTATCCTCAGCTGCAATGACACTCACTTCTTTTAGAATGTCCAAAGCTCTTGGTGTCATTTCCTGTAAGTTTCCAATAGGTGTAGGAACCAAATACAAGGTGGAAGTATTCGATTCAAAACTCTTCTGTCTAATCATTATTTAATTCCTTGTCTGGCCACAATTCTTTGAAATCCACAAATAAGACTTCTTCTTTGTTCTCTAACTTAGCCTGTTTTTGAAGAACATTCATACTTGAAATACGATACTTTTTATCTTTATATGTCACAGTTGAATTGATTTTTGGCAAATCCTTACGCATTCGTGTATATTCTTCATTTTCAAAACGCAAACAACACATTAGTTTTCCACATTGTCCACTCAACTTTTGAATATTCAATGCCAACAATTGGTTTTTTGCCATATTGATAGATACGGTATCAAAATCTGACATAAATCTTGAGCAGCAGCACTCCATACCACAGTTTCCAATTCCACCGACAATTTTAGCCTTGTTTCTTGGACCCACTTGTCTTAACTCGATACGACAATGCAAGTGTTGTGCTAAATCTTTCAATAGTTGTCTAAAATCCACACGATCATCCGACACATATGTAAAGATGACTTTCGTACGATCCAATGTATATTCAGAACTAATTAAATGCATATCCAACTTCAAATTTGCGACACACTCGTGACAAATCTTCATAGCTTCTTTAGCTCTTTCTACATTTTCTTCTTTACACTTAATATCTTCTGGTGTTGCCTTACGCAATACCGGCTTAATATCTCCTTTTACTTTGGAAGCATCAAAATCAACGGTAGGAACACAAACCTTTCCTAATTCTTGTCCACGTACTGTTTCTACAACAACGATATCATTTGTATAGTATTTTACATTTGAACCGAAAGTGTAGGCTTTTTTTGATTCTTCAAACTGAATATAAACAATATATTTATATGTTGCTTTTCCTTCTGTATTCACTAAATCACAGCCTTCCTAATATCATAATAAAGCTTATCCATAAATAAACCTAAATCGACTGGTCGATATAACATATCCATACTCTCAACCAAAATCGAATATAATTTTACTTTTTTTTCTAAAGGTACATTTACCCTGTCATTTTTTACATAGAATAAAACCCACTGAATCCACAACTGTATCCAATCCTTATTCATACGATCTGATTTATTCACAAACACATTTGTCTGCATCTTTTCAATTTGTGCAAAAGAAGATGCATGTTCAATATAATCAAATGCAATTTGTTTCAATTCTTCAAAATCAGGTAAAGCCAATAATTCAATGGCCTTATCATATGTATATCCAGATTCTGCCAACATCTTCGCATTTTCTTCACTTGTATTTTCAAGCAATGCATGCTCACAACTTTCGGGCTTAAAATGAATGGCCTGACACCTAGATTGAATAGTAGGTAATACATTGGATTTTTCATCCGCAATTAATATACCATAAATCCCTTCACTTGGCTCCTCTAAAAACTTCAACAAACTATTTGAAGCATCTGGTGTTGCCTTATCATAATGATCTAGAATATAAATTCTGGCATTCTGTTTTCCAGCACTTGTCGATTCAAAGAATGCCTGTAAATCTACAATATCTTTCTTTTTAATACGATCATTTGAAACAATCATATAGTCTAAAGAGTCTTCATTCTCAATTCGCTTACAGCTTTCACATTCTTGGCACGCAAATCCATCCACATCTGTATGTTCGCATACAATGCTTTGGGCAAATAAGACGGCAGTCTCTAATTTACTCGAACCTTTAGGTCCATGAAATAAATAGGCGTTCGCCACTCTTTGATTCTTTAAAGCATTTGACAATGTCTGATAAACGATTGGCTGTGCCTTTTTTAAATACTCTTTATTCATGTTCTTTGATTACCTTTAAAACACATTCCATAGCACTCTTTAATACTTCTTCCTTGCAAGGTTCGGCATCAATGACTTCAATACGTTCTGGATACATAGATACCAATGTTTCATAGCCTTGACGTACAGCTTTATGGAATGAACTTTCTTCTTGATCCAAACGATTTAAATCGCCACGAAGATTCATACGTTTTTTGCCCGTTTCTACACTAACAGATAAAAATAGAGTCTTTTCAGGCATACATCCATCAATCGCAAACTGATTGATATCCCATACTTCTTTTAACCCAATACCTCGAGCTATTCCTTGATAAGCTAAGCTTGAATCAATGAAACGATCACACAATACGATTTTCTTATTTTCCAATGCCGGAAGAACAACTTCTTTTAAATGTTGTCTACGACTTGCCGCATATAATAAGGCTTCTGTACGATCATCCATCTCCGTATTATTTACATCTAATAATATATTACGAATAGATTCAGCAATCTTGCTTCCTCCAGGTTCTCTTGTATAGATACAATCATATCCCATTTTGATTAATTCTTCTTGTACCGCTTTACACACGGTTGTCTTTCCAGATCCATCATTTCCTTCAAACGTTATAAATACACCTTGTTTCATATTTTCCTCACCATATATATTTAATAATTATTACTTTTCTAATATCTATTCCTCATTTAAACATAGCAGGCTTCACTTTTCAATGAAACACTAGAAAAAAGTTCTCCGAAGAGAACCTATTTTAATTTAGAAATCATGAAGTTTTCCAAATAATCGATATTTGTTCCTTTTATATAATCCCAAGGAATATTATATCGTATACATGCATTCATGACTTGGTAGTATAATCCATGATTCAAATATTCAAAATAAAAGAAAACATAATCTGCACCTTTGATTTTATTGTCCTTAATAGAATCATCTGTAGAAATATATCGTATTTGAGGAAACTTCTTTTTAAGTTTATTTACTAGATTTATATGTCCCCCAACAAATAAAATCGTCTTATTCATAATTAGCTGATTTAAAGAAACATCTGTATCCTCAACAATGCATTCTTCTTCATTTTCTTGTAGTGAAAATAATAGTTCACGCAATTTGTTTAATTCAGCTTTTTCATTCTGCAAAGAAATAATATGTTCTTTTTGTTTCTCTAATTCTTTGTTGATTTTTGAAATCTCCTGTTTATAGGCTTTCGTATTCTTATACAACTCTTTATTCAATATCTCTTTACTCTTTGATTCAACAATTTGAATTCTATTCTCTAGTTCTTTATTTTCAATACGTAGCGTCTCATTTTTTTCTTTTAAGCTTTCAATCTCACACTTTAAATTCTTTATTTCATTTTCCTTATCATTATATTCAATATGATAAACATGATTTACCATATTTCTTTCTTTATCCACCATTTCATAAATCCAGGCAGCACTGTAAACAATTGCTCTTCTTAAATCAATTGGATATTCATAAAATTGAATCTTTTCATTCGTTATTGAGTTTATATATATCGAAATCTTATCTCTATGTTTTTTAATTAATTCTTCCGTTTCTTTAAATCCAAAGTAAAGAGCATCAAAAATTTTTGCCTGTTCAAACAAAAAGTAACGACTTCCTGGAATATAATCGCCATGATTGTCAATATCCATAGCTTCATCTATACATTCATTGTTTTTGCGTATGATCTCTTGTTTTTCTTCCTTAGACATATCTAGAAAACGCAGTGTATCCATTTCTGTTCTAAGTTCATTATTGTTTATCAGAAATAAATCATTCGTCCAGCAACTAAACACTTGTACAAATCCTGAGAATGGTGCAATAAACTCTTTATCCTTAATATAATCTAATATAAAGACTACCGCAAATTCATGTATATTCGAAAATACATAGGAGTCTGAATACACATCATCTATATACCATTCAATTTGTTTCTTATTAATGCTTGGTAAATCCGAATAATTTATATCTGTATTATCTAATAATAGTTTCTTTACTCGTTTTGAAATGATCGTATCATCTAAATGGTCTACTACAGACATAACAATAGGAATATTATAGTAGGAGTCGGATGTAAATGACTTGGGAAAGAAATCTTGTGTTTGTTGGTGACAAAAAGATAAATAGCTTTCTTGACAAATTTTACTTGTATCTAATATTTCTTTAAAGCCCTGTATAATTTTATCTTCATATTTGTCATCATGATATAATCCATAAGACAAGATATACATAAAATCTAACGCAAATATCGATTCTAAATAATCAACTGGCTGCCCATCTCTTTTGGCTAACCACATAATATCGCTAATCAATAAACATTTAGCGTAATCTCTAAAACTAATTTTCCCATTTTTTCTTCGACTTCTTATTTCATCAATGATTGACGTCATCAAATTATAATAATAATCATAATTTATTTCATCATTGTGAATATCAAAATACTTTTTAAATACTTTTGGAAGCATCACATCATATGATTTTTCATTCTGTTCTTGTTTTAAGCTTTCCGCCAACATTTCAAAAAGTACATCTAATCTATTATCTTCTAAATCATTCATATATGTATCCTCACTAAATGAATCATACATGACTTTTACTAGGAATAAAAGTTTTCCGAAGAAATTTCATTTATTCTTTTAAATATGTCTTTCTACGGTTTTCAAGTAAATTTTGGCATCATATTTTACGGTTTTCAAATATATTTAAGTTCCAAAAATTACAGTTTTCAAAAAAATACCCATAAGCATTTAACTTATGGGTATCTTTCAATTATAATGTTTTTCCTGTCAACATTGTGTAAGCTTGAAGATATTTTTCAATTGTCTTATCCACAATCTCTTGAGGAAGTGTCCAGTCATTACCTGGATTTGCCTTTAGCCAGTCACGCGCAAATTGTTTGTCAAATGATGGTTGTGAATGACCAGCTTCATATCCATCTGCAGGCCAGAAACGAGAACTATCAGGAGTTAACATTTCATCGCCAATAACGATATTACCATTTTCGTCTAAACCAAATTCAAATTTTGTATCCGCAATAATAATTCCTTTGCTTAAAGCATACTCAGCACATTTTTTATATAAAGCGATTGTACAGTCTTTGATCTTAGTCGCATATTCTTCACCATGTCCTGGGAAGTATTTTTCTAAGTGTGCAATACTTTGTTCAAAAGAAATATTTTCATCGTGATCACCAATTTCAGCCTTTGTACTAGGTGTATAAATTGGTTCTGGAAGTTGTTGTGATTCTTGTAATCCTTCTGGAAGTTCAATACCACAAACCTTTCCTGTTTCTTTGTAGCTAGCCCATCCACTACCTGTGATGTAACCACGAACAATACATTCGATTGGAAGCATGTTCAATTTACGACATAACATTGATTTTCCTTCAAATTTTTCTTGTTGGAAATATTCTGGCATATCCTTTGTATCTACACTAATCATATGGTTAGGTAAAATATCACTTGTGTAGTCAAACCAGAATTTTGACATCTGTGTTAAAACAGTTCCTTTTTTTGTAACCTCATTGTTTAGAATTACATCAAAACAACTGATACGATCTGTCGCAACCATAATAAGGTTGTCTTTATTGTCGTAAATCTCACGTACTTTTCCTTCTTTAATTGGTTTTAATTCCTGCATCTCGAATCTCCTTTTCTGCGTACAAGACAAAGATACAACTAAAACAAATTTAACACAATATGAAAATAAGGAAATCCTAAGATTTCCTTACAAATTTTTAACATTCAATGCTCGAATCGCATTTAATACGGCAATAATCATAACTCCAACATCCGCAAAAATCGCAACCCACATATTCGCAATACCAATAGCACCTAAGACTAAACAGATTAGTTTAATGCCAATCGCAAAATAAATATTCTCATATACAATACGAACACACTTCTTCGCAATCTTAATAGCTTTAGAAATCTTCAATGGATCATCATCCATTAATACAATATCGGCTGCTTCAATAGCCGCATCACTTCCTAAAGCCCCCATCGCAATACCAATATCAGCTCTTGAGAGTACAGGAGCATCGTTAATTCCATCTCCGACAAAGGCAAGATTTTCTTTCGATTGTTTTAAAGATAATAACTCTTCTACCTTATTTACCTTATCTTGAGGCAATAGTTCAGAATACACTTTATCAATATTTAATTCAGAAGCCACCTTATCGGCAACACTTTTTACATCCCCAGTCAACATGACTGTTTGTTTGATGCCAGCCTTCTTTAATGCATTAATTGCCCCTTTGGCATGAGGCTTCAACATATCTGAAATCACAATGTGACCTGCATATTTGCCATCAATAGCCATATGTACAATGGTACCTACAGAATGGCATTCTTGATAAGAAATATTATACATCTTCATTAATTTATCATTACCCGCAAGCACTTGGACCCCATCAATTATAGCTTTCACACCATGACCACTGATTTCTTCAATATTTTCAATACGAGATTTATCAATTGTATTTCCATACGCCTTTAACAAACTCTTAGAAATAGGATGCGTAGAATAGCTTTCGGCCATAGCTGCATATTCTAATAATTTCTCTTCTGGAATATTCGCATGATGAATTCCAGCTACCTCAAACACACCTTGTGTCATTGTACCTGTTTTATCAAATACAACATATTTACATGAAGCCAAAGCTTCTAAATAGTTAGAGCCTTTAACTAAGACACCCTGGTTGCTGGCGCCACCAATTCCGGCAAAGAAACTCAAAGGAATACTTATTACCAATGCACATGGACAAGAAATAACTAAGAATGTTAAGGCACGATATAGCCATGTACCAAAATCAGCTGGATTTCCCATAACCAAATTAAATACAGGTGGAAGCAAGAACAAGGCCAAAGCACTGTAACATACGGCTGGCGTATAAATTCTCGCAAAGCGCGAAATAAACGCTTCGGAACGAGACTTCTTACTAGAAGCATTTTCTACTAGATCCAAGATTTTTGATACAGTAGACTCCCCAAATTCTTTTGTCGTCTTAATTTTTAATAAGCCAGTCATATTGATGCAGCCACTAATCACTTCATCATTTTCACTTACTTCTCTAGGCAAACTTTCTCCAGTTAATGCCGCTGTATTTAGAGTAGAACTTCCTTCAACAACAATTCCATCAATAGCTACTTTTTCACCAGGCTTAACCACAATGATCGTACCAATCTCTACTTCATCAGGATCTACTTGTTCTAAATTTCCATCTTCATCTTCAATATTGGCATAATCCGGACGAATATCCATTAATTCCGTAATATTTTTACGACTCTTACCTACCGCATAACTTTGGAACCATTCCCCAATCTGATAGAACAACATAACGGCTGTTGCTTCATCAAAAGATTTCAAGCCAATAGCTCCCACAGTTGCGACTGCCATCAAGAAATTTTCATCAAACACCTGACGATTTTTGATTCCTTTAAAAGCCTTAAGAAGAATATCATACCCAATTTCTAAATAGGCCACTAGAAACAAAGGAATCTCAATATATTCAGGGAGTTTTACAACTTTAATAACAATAAACAAGATACTCGCAATAATAATTCGCTTTAACATCTTCTTCTGTTTCTTATTCATACCTACTTCACCCTTTCCAAAATATTAATTGTTCAATCATTCAACTATAACAATCGAAAAATAGAGATGCTTTCGCATCTTACTTTTCATTAAAAGAAAATTTCGCAATCATCTTCAACTTTTTTGCAGTTCTCTAAAACACGAGCCATAACTTCTTTAGGTTGAACGCCTTCTTCGAATTCAACATTCATCTTTAACATCATGAAGTTAACAACTGCACTCTTTACACCTTCCGTATTATTAGCAGCTACTTCCATTTTGTTTGCACAGTTTGCGCAATCTACATCAATCTTATAACTCTTTTTCATTTTAATGTCCTCCACGTTTGAATAGTTGAACATATATTCAACTTTTTACACTTTCATTATATAGGATTCATATATGATGTCAATAACATTTTTGACAATTGTTCAATCATTCAACTATAATAAAGAAAAAAGGAGAACATATGATTGGTACACATTGTGACTGTAAGCCTAAAAATACAGAATTAGTACAAGAAGTAAAAGAAAACATGCCTGCCTTTGATGAGATTATGAACCTATCTGATTTCTTTAAAGTGATGGGAGATAGTACACGTCTTCAACTCTTATTATCCCTTCAACAAAGTGAAATGTGCGTATCCGATTTAGCCAATGTACTCGATATGACTAAATCTGCCGTATCCCATCAATTAAAGGCTTTACGCCTTTCTAAATTGATAAAATCTAGAAAAGAAGGAAAGACAGTTTACTATTCATTAGATGACGAACATATTGAAACCATTCTAGGCATGGCCTTTGATCATACGAAAGAACATTAAAAGGAAGATTCGACTCTTCCTTTTTTTCATTGCATATTTTTTCCGGTTTGGACCATTTTGTTCAATGAAATCAAATATCCAAAAAGTTATCCATACCACTTCTTTTCTTACAAATTTGAATACCTTATGTAATTCAGACATATGTACCATATGTACACAACATATAAAAATATTGTCATACAAAACAGATAACGTTTACATTGATAAAAACACTTGAAATCTGAAAACTCGAGAACTAAAATACATTCTTATAAAAAAGCGAATTGTGTCTTAATTCATGAATTATTTCCAATCGTTTTTTTGTTGTTTGAAAGGAGGAGCTATGGAAGAGTTCACGAAAGAACTACTCGATCAGTTAAATGTCAATACGGCATTTACTATTGGTCCCTTTGCGATTAGTGAATCGGTTGTCATTACATGGGTTGTTATGGCTATACTTGTCTTACTTTCTGCATGGCTTACACATGGATTAAAAGTTCATGATCCAGGAAAAAAACAAATTGTAGCCGAAAGCATTGTATTGTGGTTAGACAAATTCACAATTTCCATGCTTGGAGAAAACGCCAAAGAATACAGCACATATATTTCAACCATCCTATTATATATAGGACTTGCGAATATTATTGGTATATTCGGTATGAAGCCACCAACTAAAGATATGAATGTCACAATCGCATTAGCACTTATGAGCATTATATTAATTGAAGTCAGTGGAATACGCGCAAAAGGAATGAGGGGTTGGATAAAAAGTTTTACACAACCGGTTGCCGTGGTTACACCAATCAACATTCTTGAAGTGTTTACACGCCCTTTATCTTTATGCATGCGTCTATTTGGTAATGTCATTGGTGCCTTCGTTATTATGGAAATGATCAAGATGATTGTTCCCGTCTTTATACCTACTGTATTTAGCTTGTACTTTGATTTCTTTGATGGATTCATTCAAGCTTATGTATTTGTATTTTTAACATCATTATTTATCGCAGAAGCGACAGAAACAGAATAAATTAGGAGGAAATAAAAATGAGTTTAACAGCAATCGGAGTTGGAATGGCAGCACTTGCCGTTATTGGTGGAGGATTAGGTATTGGTTTTGCGACAAGCAGTGCCGTAAAAGCTATTGCCCAACAACCAGAAGCTGATGGAAAAATTCGTAGTACCTTATTAATTGGTGCCGCACTAGCCGAAGCAACAGCCATCTACGGATTTGTATTAGGTATCTTAATCATCTTAATGGTGAAATAGGTGGGATAATCTATGTTAAGAATTGATTCCAATATTCTTTGGACAATCATCAATCTACTTATTTTATATGCACTGATGAAGCATTTTCTATTTCAGCCAGTACATGACATTCTTGAAAAAAGAAAACAAGAAATAGAATCGGATTTTGCCTTGGCAAATCAACAGAAGCAAGAAGCTCTTGAATCCAAAAACAAAGCTAATCAACAACTTGAAAATATGCAGACAATTTGTGATGGCATGCTAGCGGATGCGAAAGAAAAAGCAAGTCTTGAATACGAACAAATTATTGCGAATGCAACAAAAAAATCCGATGAAATGATTGAACAAGCACGTATCAAAACGATTGAAGCCGCAAATGAAGAAAAGGCAAAAGCTAAATCTGAAATTGCCGATTTAATCAATAAGGCGGCTGATAAAATCACAAACACAAAGAGCGATGAAAAGCTATATGATGATTTTTTAAAGGAAATGAAATAAATGAACAACGAAAATTTAAATGCAAACTTACGCTGTGTAACAAGACCTAGTGCAGCGCAAGAAGAAAAAATAAAGACATTCCTTAAAAATAAATACCAAGCCAAAAACATAACACTAAATATCTCAATTGATCCAAGTGTACGTGGCGGCTTTATTCTAAGTGCAAACAACGATGAATACGATTGGTCTACGCGTTCTCGTCAACAACAGCTTCAAGAACAAATTCAAGCTGCCAGGGATAAAGCCATTCAAATGAAAAAGGATGGAACACTTATGTCCATCTTAAAAGAGGCAATCGAACAATTTGAAGCCACTTCCCAAGAAAATGAAGTTGGCTATGTCGAAACAATTGGAGATGGTATCGCAACCATTTCTGGACTGGATCATGCGATGTATGGAGAAGTTGTTGTATTTGAAAATGGTACAAAAGGAATGGTCCTTGATATCACAACAGAAAACATTGGTGTTATTTTATTTGATACAGAAGGTACTATTGGTCAAGGTACAAAAGTATCTCGAACAAAAAAACAAGCTGGTATGCCAGTAAGTGCAGATTTTTTAGGACGTGTCGTAGACCCACTTGGAAACCCAATTGATGGTCTTGGCCCTATTGAAGCCACTGAAATGCGTCCTGTAGAAGAACCAGCTCCAAGCATTATTGACCGTAAACCTGTCACAACCCCTATGGAAACAGGCATTCTATCCATTGACTCTATGTTTCCAATTGGAAGAGGACAGCGTGAATTGATCATTGGTGATCGTCAAACAGGTAAAACTTCAATCGCATTAGATACTATACTAAATCAAAAAGGAAAAGATTGCATTTGTATTTATGTGTCTATTGCCCAAAAAGCAAGTACTGTTGCCAACCTAGTTAATACATTAAAGAAGAATGATGCGATGGACTATACAGTAATTGTAAACTCTACAGCTGCAGATTCTGCCAGTCTACAATATATCGCCCCTTATTCTGCGACTTCTCTAGCTGAATATTTTATGCATCAAGGCAAGGACGTACTGATTGTCTATGATGATTTAAGCAAGCATGCCGTCGCCTACCGTACAATTTCTTTACTACTAGGAAGATCTCCAGGACGTGAAGCCTATCCAGGCGATGTATTCTATTTACATTCTAGACTACTAGAACGTTCTTCTAGATTAAATTCA
Organism: uncultured Holdemanella sp.; assembly: GCF_934772795.1. Classification (GTDB taxonomy): domain Bacteria; phylum Bacillota_I; class Bacilli_A; order Erysipelotrichales; family Erysipelotrichaceae; genus Holdemanella. Next base: position 13,182 of record NZ_CAKVMR010000011.1, on the reverse strand, counting down.
GGAGGATCCATTACAGCTCTTCCAATCATCGAAACCCAAGACGGAGATGTAAGTGCATATATTCCAACCAATGTCATTTCAATTACAGATGGTCAAATCTTCTTGGAAAGTGATTTATTCTTTGAAGGGCAAAGACCTGCCGTTAATGTTGGATTGTCTGTTAGCCGTGTTGGTGGAGCCGCTCAAACCAAAGCCATGAAAAAAGCGTCTGGTTCATTACGTATCAACTTAGCACAATACCGTGAAATGAAGGAGTTTACACAATTTGCCTCAGATTTAGACGATGCAACAAAACGACAACTTCAACATGGACAAGTGCTTATGGAGCTTTTGAAGCAACCATTAAACCATCCTATGTCACATGCAGACATGGTTATTGTACTTGTCGTTGCAGATGCAGGAATTCTAGATGATTTGGATTCAAAACAAGTCAAAAAAGAAGAAACAAAATTACTCGATTGGTTTAATGAAAATCATAGTGAAATCAGCCGAGAAATCAACACAACTAAAAAACTGGATGACAATTTAAAGACAAGAATCATTACATTAGCCAAACAATACAGAGGACAAGAATAATGTCACAAATTCGAGAAATTAAAGATCGAATGAATGGTATTCAATCGACTATGAAGATCACAAAAGCCATGTATATGATTTCTTCCACAAAAATGAATACGGCCAAACAAAAGGCAGCGAATACCGATCCTTATTTCTACTCATTAAGGAAGCAAATTTTGACAATTCTTCAAAATCTTCCAGATCACTTTGAACATCCTTATTTAGATAATCGTGAATACATTGATGAAGATCATCAAAATAAGGCTATTATATGTGTTACTGGAGATAAGGGGTTAGCTGGTGCCTACAATTTGAATGTCTTAAAACTAACTGAGCAAATCATTAAGGCACATCCAAATTACAAGCTCTATATGATTGGAGAGGTTGGAAGACAATACTTTTTAAGACGACATATTCCGGTTGAAGAAAGTTTTCTATATACAGCGCAAAATCCAACTTTGAGTCGTGCAAGATCCATTTCGAGTAAGATGCTTGAACTTTATGCTGAAAAAAAGATTGATGAAGTATTAATTATCTATACACGTATGGATCAGCATAATCAATTTACGGTCGATGTTGAGCAGTTACTTCCTTTGTATCGTTTGAATCATGAAGTTGAAGTTGGAGGACAAACCATTCATTCCATTCAGCTAGAACCAAGTCCAGCCGAACTATTAAATATTGTCATCCCTGATTATTTATCCGGATTTATTTATAGTGCCCTTGTTGAATCTTATGCATCCGAAAACTTTGCGCGTATGCAAGCAATGGATTCAGCCAATAAAAATGGTGAAGAATTATTAAATAGTTTATCTTTACAATACAATCGTCAAAGACAAGCAAAAATCACACAAGAAATAACAGAAGTTGCAGCTGGTGCCAAAGCTAGAAGGCAACAACTACAAAAAAAGAAAAGGAGTCAATCTACATGCAAATAGGAAAAATCACACAAGTTATGGGCCCTGTTGTAGACGTACATTTTGATGAAATGCCACTTCCATACATTCAGACCGCTTTGCAGGTTGATAATCACGGCAAAAAAGTTGTAATGGAAGTTATGCAACACATAGGAATCGATACCGTTCGTTGTATCATGTTGTCGCCTAGCGAAGGACTACAAAAAGATATGCCCGTCTTATCTACAGGAATGGGCATTGAAATTCCCGTTGGAACACAAAATTTAGGTCGTTTATTTAATGTTTTAGGAGATACCATTGATGGAAAAGAAGCTATTGATACCGATACATATTGGCCTATTCATAGAAAACCACCAAAATTTGAAGATCAATCTCCTGTTACAGAAGTCCTTGAAACAGGAATTAAAGTTATCGACTTATTAGCTCCCTATGCCAAGGGTGGAAAGATCGGATTATTTGGTGGTGCCGGTGTTGGAAAAACCGTACTAATTCAAGAATTGATTCGAAATATTGCCAGTGAACATGGTGGATATTCCATCTTTACAGGTGTTGGAGAAAGAAGCCGTGAAGGAAACGATTTATATACAGAAATGAGTGAATCTGGTGTAATCAAGAACACAGCCCTAGTTTTTGGACAAATGAACGAAAGTCCCGGAGCCAGAATGCGCGTTGCCGAAACTGGACTAACAATGGCTGAATATTTCCGTGATGTTGAACATAAAGATGTATTATTATTTATCGACAACATCTTCCGTTTTGTGCAAGCCGGATCTGAAGTTTCTTCTTTACTTGGACGTATGCCATCCGCTGTTGGATATCAACCTACACTAGCTAATGAAATGGGACAACTTCAAGAACGAATTTCTTCCACAAAAAATGGATCTGTTACAAGTGTACAAGCTGTATACGTTCCTGCGGATGATTTGACTGACCCTGCTCCCGCAACAACATTTGAACATTTGGATGCGACAACCGTCTTATCACGTAAAGTTGTTGAACAAGGTATTTATCCTGCTGTAGATCCACTTGAATCAAGTTCAAGAATTCTTCAACCCGATATTGTAGGAGAAGAACACTATGAAACAGCTCAACGTGTTTTACAATATCTTCAAAAATACAAAGAACTACAAGATATTATTGCCATTCTAGGAATGGATGAACTAAGCGATGAAGATAAAACCGTTGTAGCTAGAGCCCGTCGTTTACGTAACTTTATGGCTCAACCATTCCATGTAGCTGAGCAATTCACTTCGATTCCAGGAAAGTATGTTCCTCTACAAGACACAATTAAAGGATTTAAGGCAATCTTAGATGGAGAAATGGATGCATATCCTGAAAGTGCATTCTTCAATGTAGGAACTATTGAAGAAGTCAAAGAAAAAGCGAAAGAAGTATAATTATGGAACTTTTTGATCTAAAAATCATGGCCAGTGATCACGTATTTTATAACGGTAAAGCACAAGTATTAACGATACATACGCCCAATGGAAGTAAACAATTTCTTGCGCACCATGCTAAAACTATCTATGCGATTACGCCTGGACTTTTAAAAATCCGAAAAGAAGATCATTCTGAAATTGAAGTTGTTAGTGGATTAGGATCCATGATCTTTTCAAACAACCAAGCTGAAGTCTTAGTCGATACATGTGAAACACAAGAAGAATTAGATGCAAGAAGAGCCAAAGAATCATTAGAACGTGCCAAAGAAAGAATGCGTCAAAAACAATCCATTCGTGAATATTATATGTCACAAGCCAGCATGGCAAGAGCCTTAGCTCGTCTACAATTTAAAGATAAACACATTAATTAATAGTAACTACTAGAAAAAGCTTATACCTTTTATGAAGATATAGGCTTTTTTACTTTATATAAAGATCTTTTACATTTTTTCTGGTCTCAATTTAGTAAAATCATACATTTTTTCCGACCTAAAACTAGTCAAAGTCAACACTTTTTCCAACCTCAACTATAAATTACAGATAATATTTAGATTAAAAATTCAATCAAAAAAAGAGATTTCTAGCTTGAAACCTCTTTTTACATACAACATTTTATTTTCGATTTATGCTTTATTTAAAGGTATAATCATAAATAACTGTCGAATTATTCATTCGCCTTTAAACTTGAAACCATATCAATTGTTTTGATTTTTCTTGCCAACAACTTATTCATCACATACGAAACTAGAACAGTTCCTATGATTGCGTATACATAAGAAATCCATTCTACTACAGCTGGAAAATCATATGTATCATTTAAGGCATTCGTATAAATGTACGACAACATCTGATAACCGAGTGGCAAACCAATAATCATTCCTACCAACATGATCCATGTGTTTTGTTTGATAAAGATTTCCTTGATTTGTTTATCCTTAAAGCCTAGTACTTTTAATGTCGCAAATTGGTATTGTTTTTCAGTAAAAGATAACACACCCAAATTATATAAGATGACACAACCTAATAAAACCGCAAATACAATCAATAAGACCATCATCGATTTCATCGCTTCAAGCATACTTTCTACACCTTCTTGAATCGATTCAATACTACTGATTTTAGAAACACCATCTATTTTTTTTGCCTTTTCATTTGTATAAATAGAATCTGGACGATATGTATATCCTAACTTTTCAAAATATTTCTTTGACATTGTGAATTGCTGCGTTTGTGGATCCCGATTCAATCCTACTACCCTACTTGTATGCCAAGAAGAGTCTCCAGTCAAATGCCATTTAATTGTATCTCCCACTTGAACCTCATACTTCTCTGCTAGTTTTTCTGTTAAATAGATTCCATTTGATTGAACAGACATAACCTTCTCATTATGATCTGTGATATTTAATTTATCTTTTCCATCCAACACTAGCATCGATCTTGTTTCTGTTTTACCTTGGTTTTTAAATTCAATCGCAACACTTTTACTTGTGGCATCTCCATACAAATCCGTTAAATGATTATATTGCTCATCTGTATATTCATTATTTAAAGAAATCTTATACTTATATGTGTTGATTACTTTATATTCCCAATCCATATAAGATTCAATCGTATCCCACAATCCAAAAGAACATACTAATAACATTGTACATCCAATAATTCCAACACATGCTGCAATACTTCTTCCTTTATTTCGAGCTATATCGCGAAGATTCCATCTCGTCGATAATTTACATTTATTAAATTTTACGGACCAATCCAAACTATTCTTCTTTACCCTTGGCACTTCTAGACGCAAAGCCTCACTTGCCGTTTCCTTAAGAATCTTTCTAGAAGAAAGATATGTGACTAAAGAAATCATAAGCACAACCAAAATTGCCGTTAAAATCACAACTGGCAACAAAGCCGTATGTATATTTGGCATTTCAAAATAACTCGCTTCCATATCGATAAAGAATTGCCCAATTGTTAGATATCCAACCACAACACCTAAAACAGCCGCAATCAAGCTGGTCATAAAGCCAAAACCAATATAATGCATATAAATTTTTCGATTCTTAAATCCTAATGCTTTTAAAGTACCAATCTGCACTCTTTGTTGGCGAACAAAACGATTCATTGTGCTCATTACACTTAAAATCGCAATCATCAAGAATAATCCCGTAAATACCGGTGCATAAGTTTGACCTTCTTCTACTTCCGCTTGGTAACCTGCATATGAAAATGAAGTGTCTCGATCTGTTACAGAAATAAAATTAAAATCCTTTTGAATCGCTTTTTTTACTGATGAAACATGACTTTGATTATCTACATCTACATAAGCCTTATTATATGTAACATCCACATGCATTGCATCTTGAAAAGTATCAGCCGACATATATATAAAGCCATAGTTTTGATGTGTAGGAAAAATTTCTGTTGAATCCTTCACAAAATATACATGATCCGGTGTATTCACTAAACCTTTTACTTTTAATTTCAAAGTTTGACCAGAAATATCCAGTTTTAAAGTATCTCCCACATGAATATTTAAATGCTCTGCCAAATAACTATCGAACCACACCCCTTTTTTATTCGATGCATATTTTTCCCCTTTGATAACGTACATTTTAGAAATTGTATTTTCTTCTAAGACATTGGTTTCTAAAGTTACATCTTTATATCCCTTTAATTTCGCATTCAAAACCAATGCACGATTTACATCGCTTATATGATCCATAGACTTTAATGTTTCTAAATCTGAATCTGAAACATTCGTATTTGTGATCCATAAATCCTGTAAATTGTACGATTGATAATACTCCCTAGCACTTTCATCCATACCATCCATATAGCCATGAATACCACTAAATGCCAACAATCCAATAAACACCATTAAAAAGATGGTAAAGAATTGACCCTTATAATGCCAAAGATCCCGAAATAGTTTCTTCCTCAACATTACCAATTCACCTCATCTATATTTTTAGGTTGTGCATTCACAACATTTTCAATGATTTTTCCATTCTTTAAGCGAATCACACGATCTGCCACATCCGCAATCAACGCATTATGCGTTACGATCACAACCGTATTTTCTCTTGTACATTCGCGTAATAACTTTAAAATCTCTACTCCCGTATTCGAATCCAAAGCCCCTGTAGGCTCATCGCAAAGTAACAACTTTGGATTTTTCGCAATCGCACGCGCAATCGATACACGCTGTTGTTCCCCTCCACTTAATTGATTTGGAAACTTATTTTCCTGACCATTTAAACCTACTTTATTCAATATTTCAGTCGAATCCTTTGCGTTTTTAACTACATCACGAATCAAATCGACATTTTCCTTCACTGTAAGCGTCGGCAAGATATTGTAGAACTGAAAGATAAAACCGATATTTTCAGCACGATAATCCGTTAGTTCTTTTTCACTATAATTACTAATATCTAGACCATCCATATATACTCTTCCATCTGTCACATGATCCATACCACCCATGATATTTAAAAGTGTTGATTTACCAGCACCACTCGGACCTAAAATGACAACCATTTCATGTTGATCAATTGAAAAAGAAACATCATTTAGTGCATAAAATGCCTTTTCTCCTACTTCATACTTTTTTGATACCCCATTAAATTCAATACATGTCTTCATAATCGTTCTCCCGTTAGCTACATCTAACTATACAGTTAGTATACTCTAACCCAAGTTGTTCCTCAAGAATAAACTTCGTCAATAGCGATTATAAAGTTGTTTAATCTTTTCTTTCATAGTAAGATAAGGGTACAAAAAGGAACATACAAATATGTAAGTTCTGGGGAATTTTGTAGTAAAAACTACCTACAAACTTTGTGAGAGTTGGCGTAGGTAGTTTTTATTTTGTTTATTGATTCATACAATAAGAAGCTAAATCACATGATTTTCTTCAAAAATATACACATACAACATTGAATTTCTCTAATTCACTTTATATAAAGCATAAATCTAGATTTACTGTCAAAAAAAAGAACAATTCACCGTATCATAGAATACCTGACCCATATTAAAAGTTGCATATTAGGGATATGACTTTAATATCATTGAATCGCAATTCTTGATGACATTATAGGTATCTTGCTATCAAACCTATATCTGTTTCACCATGCTTAATTTCTTATGTTATACTTCTAGTATGTGTACAAGCTTTCGATATACACCTAAAGTAGCCAAAGCCTTTGGTTTAGAAGAAAAAGACATTCATCCAAGTGACAAATGTCTTGTACTAACACGAAGCCAAAAGAAAATGGTGCCATTTGGGTATAAAACCAACAATTTAATTTTGAATGCCAGACAAGAAACACTTTTAGAAAAGCCTTTGTTCAAAAATTCCATGCATTGTATTGTGCCTGCAGGAAGTTTCTATGAATGGGACGTTGGCAAAAATAAAGTGGAATTTTTTTGCGACCATATTCTCTATTTTGCGGGTATTCTTATTGATGAACATCTTGTCATTATTACTACAAATGCGAATACATATGTAAAGCCTGTGCATTCTAGAATGCCGGTGATACTTGAAAAAGAAGATATTGATCCTTGGTTAAAGGATATTTCTAAAACTAAGGAAATCTTGTCGAAGCCAGGCATTGCACTTCAAAGAAAGCAGCTACAAGAACCACTTTTCTAAAGGAGATAGTATGAATATTACACAGTTTCAACAATCTAGATTTGGACTTTTCATTCATTGGGGAATCTATGCCATTTGTGCACGAGGCGAATGGGTAAGAAGCAATGAAGAAATGAAAGAAGAGGATTATATTCCTTTTGCGAATGAATTTGATCCTGATTTATTTGATCCGCATCAATGGGCTAAACTTGCCAAATCAGCCGGCATGAAATATGCCGTAATGACTGCCAAGCACCATGATGGATATTGTATGTTTGATACACAAACTACGAATTGGAAGGCAAATAGAGATTATGTAAGAGAATTTCTAGACGCCTTTCGAGAAGAAGGATTAAAGGTAGGGCTTTACTATTCCCTACTTGATTGGCATCATCCAGACTATCCTCACTACAAAGATAGACATCATCCTGAAAGAAATAATAAAGAATATGATAAACCAATTTGTTTTTCAAACTATTTGAATTATATGCATACTCAAATCAAAGAATTACTTACAAACTATGGAAAGTTGGATATCATGTGGTTTGACTTTTCTTATGACAACATGACAAAAGATGTTTGGAACGCCAACAAAATCGTAGCGATGGCACGAACTTACCAACCAGATATGATCATCGACAATCGTCTAGAAGGAGATGGTGTACATCCAGGAACTATTATGGATGCACATCCTAGTTTTACAGCTGGTGATTTCACTTCGCCTGAACAAATGATTCCACCACAAGGTTTACCTGTTCCTTGGGAAGCTTGTATCACCATGAATGAACATTGGGGATATTGTGCAAAGGATACCAACTATAAATCGGCTAAACTAATCATCCGTACTCTAGTTGAATGTGTATCCAAGGGTGGAAATATGATTTTAAATGTGGGACCAAATGCCAGAGGTCAGTTTCCTAAAGAATCTATCAATGTATTGAATGAAATTAGTGAATGGATGAAACTGAATCAAGATTCTATTTATGGCTGTACAAAATGTGATCTTGAAAAACCAGAATGGGGAAGATATACACAAAACGGAAATAAAATATATGCGCATATTTTAGATGAGAGCATTTTTGATATACCTGTTAAAATCAAAAAAGAAAAAATCCAAAGCATAAGAAGATTGTCTGATCATTCAGAAATCAAAATTCAAACGCCTTGGAATGCAGAAAGTTTTCCAGACTATACATTTATCAATATTGATTCCAATTCACACCAGTGTCCAGATCCAATTGACACAGTGGTTGAAATCACATTAAGAGACTAGCTCAAGTTTTTGCTGGTCTCTTTTACTATATATATTGGTCTTTGTTTACTTTCCATATAGTCTTTTGTCGTATATTGCCCCAATATGGCCACAAACAACATTTGAAGGCCACTCAAAAATAGAATCAAACAGACTAAATGAAACATCGATGTTACATGCATCAACAAGCCAAACAAAGCCATTAGAATAGATGAAAGCATAATAACGGATCCAATATTACCAATCCATACAATTGGCGCTGTAGAAAAGGAAAACATTCCTTCCATGGCATATGCGAATAGTTTAGAAAAATTCCATTTAGAATTGCCTGCTGCTCGTTGTACATTATGAAATTCAATCCATTTTGTATCAAATCCCACAAATGAAAACAATCCTTTCATATAGCGATTATATTCTTTAAGTTCCAAAATCGCATCCACCATTTGTCTTGACATCATACGAAAATCACCACAACCATCACTCATATCCATTTTGCACATTTTCTGCATTACCTTATAGAAAGCATGCGATAAAAAGTTACGAATTTTGCCTTCACCTTGTCGATCCACTCTTTTTCCTGCACAACAATCATAGCCCTCTTCACTAACAGCTTTATACATTTCTTTTAACAGTACAGGAGGATGCTGCAAATCGGCATCCATGATCACAACATAATCACCACTTGATTTTTTTAATCCTGCAAACATAGCTGCCTCTTTACCAAAGTTTCTTGAAAAAGAAATAAATTCACAACGATCGTCCTTTAAACTCAATGCTCTTAATATATCTTTTGTGTGATCCTTTGATCCATCATCCACAAACAACAATTCATAGGTAATGCCTTCTATTTCATTTAATACTTCACTTGTCTTTTTATAAAACATAGAAAGAACTTCTTCTTCATTAAAACAAGGAACGACAACACTAATTTTGTTCATACAACAATTTCTCCTTCTTTGAAAATATATGTGATTTACACAAAAAATAATTTGCGAAAACAGTAATAATACTGACTAAAATCTTGGATAATAAATTTGAAATATGTAAGCCATCAATGCAGGCAGCGAGCAATACATTTTCCACAATCAGCGTCATAAATCGAAGTCCAAAGAACTCGATACACTCTTTTTTCACATCGTTACTTGAATGAAATACAACTTTACGATTTGAAAAATACGCAAAAATAACAGCTACTAACCAAGCTAAACTATTACTGATTAGCCAACTGATTCCTATTTTTAAACAAATAAAATACACAATGTAATTCACAAGAGTTGTCATAACTCCCACGATTCCATAGCTTATAAATTCTTTGACTTTTTCCATATCCAGAATCCTCCTATCATAATTGAAAGCATACTTATACATAGTCCTATATTTTTAAATGGCGCATGAAATTGAATTGTAATTATATGGCTTCCCTTTTTGATTTTGCATCCCACAAAAGCCTTATTCACAATTTCAACATTCTGCTTCTTTCCATCGATATAAATTTCATATCCCTTTTCATAAGGATAGGATGTTACTAAATAGCCATCTTTAGATGTTGTCACTTTCCCTTTAAATATAGAATCTGTTTTCAAAGATTTAATCTTTGTTACTTTACGATCAAACGCATCCATATCACATGTATACACACGAATATTGGATATCTTATATTTTCCTTTAGATAAAATAACATCAAATTGTTTTAATTCTTTTTTAGAAAGTATATACGTAAAATGTTTATTTCCATTTGGATACACAGAATATTTTTTTGACAATGTATTCTTCATTCCATTTATAGAAATCGAAACTTTTTTATTCGTATAATTCTTTACATCAAAATCAATACATACCATTTTCTGGGTTGCATCAAAATCAATAGGTATTGTCTTCTTTGTTTTCTTTTTATTATGAATCAAAATCGATTGATCTAAATTCTTTACAAGTTTCATCTTTGAGACATAATCATCACTTGTTTCACCATTCACAATCGTACGATTATAGACAGTATCTAAGTTATATGGATAAAAGAGTTTATCAAACTTAGATTCACTCAACGTATCATTTGTCACATAGACCATAGGAAATACATTTTTATTCTTTAATAATTTATAATTCCCCTTTATGTCTACTTCTTTATATCCATATAAATTAGAGTCTTTACTGAGTACATTTTGAACAGACATCATACTCAAATATAAATAATTCTCACTATCTGTTATGATTGTTCGATTGGATTGTGGAATCGGACTCTTTATAATGTCATACACAAACGTGTTATATAAAGAATTACTTGTTGATGTATAACTTGACGCTTTCACTTCTTTTAGATCATATATGTGATTGACACTATAACCTACCTGATCTAAATCAGCTGTTCTTTGATTCAAATCGTTTCTTTGAATTAGTGTTTGTTTATCCTTGGAATACATTGAATTATAGAGTTTTAAATCTAAGCACTGATTGTAGTTTAATCCTGTAAAAACAATCATAGGTACAAGGGCATACATCATTAAACATTCTTTTTTATCCATAAAGTAATAGCCAATAAACACAAGAGCAACTAATAAACCTAGAAACATGGTTTTTGTGCAAAGAAATAAACCAGCTAAAACAAGTAAACCTTTATTCAATTTCCTTTCCTGTAGCCAATGAGCAAGAATCATAAGCACGAGCGGTAAGCATAGCACCAATATTTTTGTGCGTGCATATAAAGTTCCGTTCAATATATAAGAAAAGATTGGAAAAATAAACATTAAAATCAACAGAATCGATAGCTTCTTTGTCTTTTCAAATTGGATGCCTTGAAATAGAGCCATCCAACTAATCACAGTCAATCCACATCCATAGCTATCATAGACAAGTCCTTTTAAAGTTAAGTTTGGAACAAACAAATTAAATAGGTTGGTTTGTACAACAGATTTATGATTATTTATAATCAAATATCCAGTTGGTAGCCATAGTACAGCACCGAATCCCACGCCTAAAACAATTGGAACAATCATATTTTTTATTGTCTTATGTTGGTCATAATCATATAAAAGAAGAATCAATATCATGCCTGGTGTATAGAAATAGTTATGGAAAAGGGCCATACATATGCATAGACTGATCCATTGCCTTTTATTTTTATCAATTAGAATGAGTGAAAGAAATAAAAAAGGAATAATTTCTACAAACATAATTTGTTGGTGAGACTGAAAGAAGCAATTGGCACATATACAACAAATGCTAGAAAAGAAACATATTGTGTCTTTATATCCTTTATTTCTTAGCCAGTAATAACAAAGTCCTCCTGTAGATGACCATAGTAGTGTTGCATAACTTATAATAAAGAAACTTGTTGGAACATTCGGGAATAGACATGATATCAACACGTCTGGCCTTAATAATCCATAATAGGAAAAGCTAAAGGCATTGGTTTGTCCTTGAAGATTTTCAAAACTGTCTGGAAGTAATTGTTTTGTCTGTCTAAAATAATCTGCCAAAGATACGTGTTGGGATAACCAGTCTAACTTCGATCCATACATGGAATATGTGGATACACAAAGTACAAATAGGATGGGTAATAATAATAGTATTGTAATATAAAACTTATCTCTTTTTTTCATGGTTTTACTATACAAAATAAATCTTAAGTATCGACAAAAGGAAATATTAAACTTTCCTAAATATATTAAGAAGATTTAAGAAATGTATAAGAAGAGTGTTAAGAATTGTTTGATAGAATTTTTTTGGTGATGAAAATGAAGAAGTTATTATTATGCATCCTAAGTTTGATGCTTTGTCTAAATATATCCATCATTCATGCCGAAGAGCCTGAATCTTTAATGATTGTTGCCCATCCGGATGATGAGACGATTTGGGGTGGTTCGCATTTAATGAATGGGAATTATACCGTTTTATGTATTACCAATGGAAACAATAAAAAAAGAAAAAAAGAGTTTATGAACGTCATGGAAAAGACACATTCCAAAGGAATCATTTTATCGTTTCCAGATAAGACGAAGGGGAAGCGTGATAACTGGAAGTCTTGTAAAAAGGATATTCAAAGAGAAATCAAAAAAGAAATCGATTCTAAGGATTGGAACAAAATTGTTACGCATAATCCAGATGGAGAATATGGGCATATTCACCATAAAAAGGTATCTAAGTATGTTACTATGATTTTAGAAAAAGAAGACAAGACTGATCAGCTTATGTATTTTGGTAAGTATACTTCAAGGAAAAACAAGGCGGATCTAAAGAATGAAAAGAGTTTATCAAAGAAAGATTATGATGAGAAATTAGAAATCATTCAATCGTATTCTTCTCAATCGAAAGTGATGGATCATTTACATCATATGTTGCCTTATGAAAATTGGAAACACTATTCTGATTGGGGTAAAATAGAATAAATGAAAG
>NZ_CAKVMR010000010.1 GCF_934772795.1 uncultured Holdemanella sp. | reverse complement strand
CGTGTCATGGCCGATCGAAAAATGAGTTTAAAAGAGTTGTCTGAAAAAGTTGGCGTCAGCAATGTCAACTTATCAAAGATGAAAACGGGTAAGATTTCTGCGATACGTTTCTCGACTTTAGAAGCTATTTGCGAAGTATTAGATTGTCAACCTGGTGATATATTGGAGTATGTAAAAGACGATGAAAAGAGCTAGTTTCTGGCTCTTTTTATATTTAGGGATTGGATGTGGACACACCATTACTACATTTATTGTTATTTTATTAAAATATCCCTATACTATAAATACCAGGAAGTGTTAATTATGCGTAACGTAATCAATGATCAAAAAGATGATGTATTTAGAATTCGTATAAATTCAGAAATAAAGAATGAATTAGAAGAAGTTTTCGCGAAAAATGGTTTAACATTAACGGATGCCGTTAATGTATTTTTTCAACAAGCATTAAATACTGGAGGCTTTCCATTTTCTGTAACTGAAAATAATGCTGAAAACATGAAAGCCAAAGCTTTAATTAAACTCATGAAAGAATTAGAAATTGGTATAAAATGTACTGAATCTTATTCTGAAGAAGAAGCTAAGAAAATGTTGAACTGCATACAAAAATGACGAGCATAAATCACTCGTCATATTTCTTTAGTATGTTGTAATTATTCAATTGCGTCTTTTCGAATATAATGGGATGCACGGCCTTGACCTTTACGAATAATAGTACCATCTTCAACTAATTTTTTTAGTGCGGATTCCACAGAAGAACTTCCTAAACTTGGACAATTTTCCATAGCATCTCTTTTCGTAAAGGTACCCATTGTACTATTTACATATGTTTTAACAATGTCATAAGAGTTGCTTCTTTTTCCGCTTTTCTCACTGATTGTTAATCTTTCTTCAAATTCACGGTAACATTTTAAAATAATACCAAGCATATATTTTATAAATGGTTTTGGATCATTTGTCCCTTCATGCCAACCTAAATCTGCTTGCGCTAAAGCCTGATAATAGGCTTCTTTCGTATCCGCTATTTCTTTTTCTATACTGATATATTTACCAACTACATAATCATTACGATATAAAAGGAGCAACGTTAGTAATCGACTCATTCTGCCATTTCCATCATTAAAAGGATGAACACAAAGAAAGTCTAATATTACACAGGGAATTAATATCAGTGAATCTACAATTTCACAATCTAAAGCTTGTTGATAGCTACTACAAATTTGTTCAATGGCATCCGGTGTTTCATAAGGTTCTAATGGTTTGAATAATATTCTTTTTTCACCATTTGGTAAAACAGCATCTATTTCATTTGGAGACGTTTTGTATTTTCCACCATAGGATAATTCTGTATATTGAAGCAAATCTCGATGCAACTGTAGTATATAATTTGACTTTAACGGAATATATTGATAGTTTTCATGAGTTAAACTTAAAACATTCCGATATCCTAAGATTTCTTTTTCATCACGATTTCTAGGCGTTGTCTTATCCTCAACCAATTGTTGAAGACGGGATCTAGTGGTTACAATCCCTTCAATACGGTTTGAACTTTCTGTACTTTGTACTTTAGCTATTTCAGCCAAGCGCTCTAATTCTACAGGTTTTTGTCGAAAATATAATTCTTGTTTTCCTTTAAATTCATGAATTTTAGCAATATAAGACAATATTTCATTATCCCAAGTACGATCTTTAAGATGACTATAATCAAAATTCCGCATTTCCTTCTCCTCCCAAAGAGAATATTCTTTCCCCCAATTATACACTGGTTTTGGGAGAAAAAGAATAAATTGGGAGAAAAAACTCATTAATTAAAATAATAAATCAACCCTTAAACCTTTTAATGTAAACCTCTCTATCTTTTTTGATATTAACTGAATTATTTGAACTCGATTTTATGTATATTATGTATTCATTTTGAGTCCATTACTTATATACATATACACAATTAAAATACATTTATCATTTATTCTAGGCGAGTATATCCATTAAAACAGTTATTCCGTTCATAACTATTTTTAGCTTATATCATTTTTTTATGTACCTAAAATGTTATAATTTATTAAAAGAAACAATTTAAGTAGGCAAATGTAAAACAATCACAAACTACCAACCTGGGATTCTCGGTTGATGATAAAAAGCAGAATCTTATTTTTTTCACTCACACGAAAGGAGTAATCATGTCTTTAATTACTAACGATAAAAACCAACTATCAACAATAAATACCGAAGATACATATAAAGAAATTCGATGTTTCATCATTAGTGCTAAACAAGAAATATATAAATCTGTTAATTCAGCAATGGTTGAAGCGTACTGGAACATAGGAAAGAAAATCTATGAGGTCTGTGGTGAAAATGACCGTGCAGAATATGGAAAACAAGTATTAAAAGATATTTCTAAAGCTCTTACCAACGAATTTGGTCAAGGATTCAGCATTCAGAATTTACGCAAAATGCGCCAATTCTTCACTGTGTATCAAAAACGCTCGACACTGTCGAGCGAATTGAGTTGGTCTCATTATCAACTATTAATGCGCATTAACGATGAAAAGGCAAGACAATTCTATACAAATGAATGTGTAAAATCAGCTTGGAGTGTTAGACAACTAGAAAGACAAATTAACACCATGTATTACCAGAGAATTTTAGCAAGTAAGGATAAAGTGTCTGTCAGAAATGAAATTCAAACAACAGAACCTAAACCGGAATATGAAAAATTCATTAAAGATCCTTATGTAATGGAGTTTTTACAAATTCAACCTGATACACATGTGTATGAAGAAGATTTAGAACAAGCATTAATTGATCATCTTCAGAAATTCCTACTAGAACTTGGCAGAGGTTTCTCATTTGTTGCGCGCCAAAAAAGATTCACTTTGGACGGACAAGATTTCTTTATTGATCTTGTATTTTACAATTACATCTTAAAGTGCTTTGTACTTATCGACTTAAAAATGGGTAAATTAACCCATCAAGATCTTGGCCAAATGCAAATGTACGTGAATTACTATACGCGAGAGTTAATGAATGAAGGAGATATAAAACCTATTGGAATCGTTCTTTGCGCAGATAAAAGCGACTCTGTTGTTAAATACACATTACCTGAAGACAACACACAAATATTCGCATCAAAATATTTTACTTATTTACCAACAGAAGAAGAGCTTAAAAAAGAATTGAATTTAAATGATTTTGAAAAGCTAGAAGACTAGACACAAAAGCACAATTATCTCAAGCTCAAAAAGCCCCTTAAGCAAGGGCTTTTTGACATTTACTGAATTTTTTTAAATATACTATTTGTATATACGATAGAAAATTAATTTGGTAAATAAAGTACAGAGTATTAGACTGCCAATTAAATATAAACCTAATACTTCAATTTGAATTGTCTTAAGAATCAATACTAGAATAACATCCATTATTGTTATGAAGGCCAATAATTTTACTATATACATCCTACGAATTCTTTTATACGACATGCCAATGCTATGCAACAAATCATACTCATTTTTATGTGAATAGAAATATTGATACAACTGCATATATACGATCACGATCGAAGTGATCATCAATATGAATTGATAAAACTGTACAATTTTTTGACACATATTCATCATTTCAACAAGATTCTTTGCGTCTGTTTTATTATCCAACACATAAAAATCATCTCTTCTAGACAATTGGATATGATCAAGTTTATTTTTTAATAATGCCGATTGTTTTGTATTTACCCACAAATCACCCGTAATAAATGTATCTGGATATGCATTTAACCATTCCATTAATTTTGATTCAGGAATATACAAAACTTTATTATCACCACTATGTATATGTTCTTCTACCTGTATATCAAGTACATCAATCAATTCTCCACCTTGTTTATACAAATGCAATCTTACATTATCTTCATATGAATTACTTAAGACAAAATCATTATATTCATCTGTGATCTTGGTTTCTATTTGTTCATTATTTATATTCGCATCACATTGAATATTATAGTTAAATTCATGCTCATACGACTGAAGAATTTCTTTTGATTCCTCTATAAATTCAGGAATCAATGTATGATCAAATATATTAAATGTAGCACTCACATCATGCTCATACTGCACTTCTTGTTGATTTGTTTGAATCCAAGATGTTAATGACTGCATGGACACACACATAAACATGGAACTCATCGCAACAATCATCGCAATAAATAAACCATTCCCATTTCTCATTGTTTCAATAATGGATAGATTGGAAATATGCAATTTTCTAAAGCAATAATGTTTATGTCTTACTAAGCTCAATCCAAATGCAGATACGTATTGTACAAATAAAATCAACAATAATATGCAGAGATGGTATCTTGATAGATTTAAGCTAAATGGAAGATTCATTTGAATCCATTTTAAAAATAAGCCCCACAATACAAATGTAAATCCAATTCCCATACACTCAATTCCTACAAAGAGCAAGGTATATTCCTTAATCATAGACAAACGAATGTTCTTTTTATTCATCCCCAATATATAGAGTTGATCATAAAAAGCCTTCTTTTTCTTTAGGTGTACAGATAGAACGCTATACACAAATAGGAAACAACAACCACTCATAAACAGAATCAGAAACTTAAAAATGTTTTCATATTCTACATTCAAATGATATTTGGCAACCACCATATCCGAATTTAATTCATAATCCTGTACGGGTAGTGTTGCGATTGCCGATTTATCTTTTAAATTCGCATAAACATACATTGCATCCTTTTTTGAATGCGTACTTGTATAAAAACTATAATTGATCAGCTGATTATTTAGATTTTCATAGATACCACTAATCTTATATTCTTTAGAATCTTGATCAGCATATAGCTTTATTATGTCCCCCACCTTATATTTATTCTGATACTTTTTATGGATCAACACCTCATTGGATTTAGGATATTCTCCTTCTATCAAACGTATTGGATACACGCTAAAATTTGTAGTCGAAACCAAAGAATCAAAAGTTCCTTTATACATATAGGGTAATGGTGTTTCATAACTTAAACTTTCTAAATATGTATCTGTATATTCTTTATTTTGTGTATACGCAAACGTTGTATATTTCACATCATAATCCCCATAAAAACTTTTGGCTGCATTGATTCGATATTGATCATAAGAGTCTTTTACTACAAAAAGAGAAGTTAAAAGAAATGTGCATAAAAACAAAATACTCAATAATAAAGCATAGCTTTTCTTATTGCGACTTCTATATTTCTTGACTATATTCATACAATCTTTCCTTGTTCTAAACGAATAATTCGATCTGCATAATTTGCGATTCTTAAATCATGCGTAACCAATACAATTGTCTTTCCTTTTCCGTTCAACACTTTTAAAATATCCATCACATTTTCAGCATTCTCACCATCCAAATTCCCCGTTGGCTCATCTGCCAATATGATATCTGTATGTGCAAGAATGGCTCTACCAATCGCAACACGCTGTTGTTGACCTCCAGATAATTCATTCGCAAAGCTATCTTTTTTATGCTCTAACCCTAACAATTTCAATACTTGATCCAACTCTTTTTCATCCACTTTTTTTCCTTTAATTTGACTTGTCAAACTCATATTTTCTTTCACTGTCAAAAAGGAAATAAGATTAAAAAATTGATATACATAACTAATATATCGACTTCTGAATGTACAACACTCTACATCCGATAAAGAAGACATCTCTTTATTTCGAACTACACAACTTCCCATATAATCCGTATCTAAACCACCAATAATATTTAGTAAGGTTGTTTTCCCACTTCCACTTGCTCCAATAATCGCAACAAATTCCCCTTTTCTTATATGCATAGAAACCGTATCGAGTGCCACACAATCTTTATATGTTTTCTTTAGATTCTGGATTTTAACCATTGTAAAGCCCTCTCTCATATTTATTAACTTATTAATTCTACATTGGACCTCCAGAATATACAGTTACATATTTAGTACCCAATGCGTGATAAATAGATCCTCCATATGCTGTGGAATATAATGTAATAGTAAAATATGCGATTGTTCTTGCTGCATTGAATGAGATATTATATCTTGCTGTTGTTCCTGAACCTTTTGGTGGTTGTGAAATACTTGTTGAAACAATTTTTCCAGTACTTGCATCAACACTAATATAAGCATAAATTACTTGTCCATTAATATTTACAGACCCCTTGTTCGTATAAGATGCTCTTGTTTGAATTACGTCGTCTTTGTTAACAACTTCAAATTTTTCTTCTTTTTCGTTATATTGAACAATCTCATCACAAGAATATTCCTTATCTGGAGAATACTCCTCTACAACCGGTATTTCACCAGATTGTTCTGCATGAATACAAGAAGTAAATGGTATAACACATAAAATTGAACTAAGCACACACGTAAATATTTTTTTGATTTTCATAATATAATTCCTTTCTGATTTTTGGGATATCCACGAATTTATTAATACACACAAGAAAAAGAAACATTAAAAAAATCGAATAACCGTCAATTGATTTCGATTATTCGATAAATAAGATGATTTTCATATCCTTTGAATCCACGATTTTTGTTCCATGATACTTATTCAAAATGATATTCAGTATAGATTGATTTGAAGGTGTCATATTCTTTATGTCCAAAGAATATTGAACATGTAAAATTAGCTCTTTTTCCTTTAGATTCATATGAAACATAAAATCTTCATTTTCTTTAACTAAGCTACTATCTAATACACATTTAAGTAGTGTTGTTAAGTCTTGTGGATCCATAGAATCCATTCTTTTAGGAACATGTATCTGTATATCATAATTCAATTTGTGTTCTTGAATAAAACTTTGTAGGATCACATCCACATATGGATTTATACATATAGAATGGGGATATAACTTTCCATATTTTACTAACTCTTGATTGATTTGTTCTTCAATTGCCGCATATTCTTTCTTTTGCGACAGAAGCTTTATATCGTCCAAAGAATTTCGCATATCATGAATCAATTCTTTGATTCCCGTCTGTTCATGAATCATTTGTTCTGTGTAATGACTGGATAGTTCAATAAAATTTCGATACATCTCAATCTCTAATTTTGAGCGTATTCTAGAAAAAACAATGATGGCTACACTTAATAACACAAGAACTGATATGGTAAACACAAACACATAGATTTGGCTGTTCTTTATAAAATACATATATGTAAATTCTGTTCTAGAAAACAAGTCTGTCATCAACAACATATAAAGATAGCTAAATAAAAATAGAATTATAGAAACACCATATTGCATATTCTGACTAAATTCTAAACTTTCATATTTAAAGATTTGATAAAAGATTGCGCATCCACCGATTGTGAGTATTGTTGAAAATGCATAATATTCTAAAGTCAAAGAACGGAATAGAAGGATGTTCATCGTTTGAAATAAGACAACAATCAAATTTGAAATAACAGATTCTAATACATGATGTTCTTTTGTAGAAATATTCAAACATAGAATGGGAATCAACAATTGTAGAAATACAGATAGCCAGTTTATATGTATATATTCAGCGGTTAAAAATACACATAAACCATTTAATAAGAATGAAAGAATACATTTTGGATCTGGTGAATTCTTCGTTATTTTTAAATAGAAACATTGTTTGCATACATAATACATACTGTTCATTAGAATATTCATATGTTTGTCCTCATCTGAATATAGTGTTCTTTTACCTTTTTCCATCTTCGAACACTCACAGAAATAATCGTACCATCTAACATAATGATCTTATGATTCTTTACATCTAAATAATCCACTTTAGAAAAGTTGATAAGTACATTATTATTTACACGAACAAAAGAGTCTGATAATGTTGCTTCTATCTCTTTTAGTGTTTCGTTCACTAAAGATAATTTCGTTCCATCTTTCAATAAAACGAATATGCCATTGTCAATTTGAAAATATAGAATATCATCCCTATACACATACCTTGTTTCATACGGTAAACTCAGTGCAATTTTCTCCAATTGATGAATACGATTTTCTACCTGATTTACCTTTTCAACTAAGGCTTCTTCTATTCGATCTTTCGTAACAAATCCTAAAACATTTGTATCAAATGTATCGGCCATAGCTTCACTATGACTACTTACATATACAATAAAGTGTTGTTTGTCTGGATGTTTTTTAATGAATTCAATACCATTTTGATTTTCTAATTCAATATCTAATAACAATAAATCAAAATAGAAATTGGATTTCATATATTCTTCAACTGTAAGAAAAAAACAAAGTCTATGATTTAGATCCAATAGATTTCGTATTCTTTCTTGTTGAATCAAACTATCTTCTAATACTGCAATTCTCATAGGTCAATTATAATGGTTAATGTAGTAAATGGCAAAAGCATCCTAGTCAAGTCAACTGCATCTACGGTGTAATGTCAGATTTTAAGAACTTTTTTTTACATCTTATAAATCTAGCCAAGCAAAATCATTCATTGCTTATTTTCACTCCAACAAATGATTCAAATGGAGATGGTTCATTATTTAATAGTACCTCAATCGCATAGAATGGAATGTAGTAAATATTTTTTTCTGAATCATATCCAAAATTCTTCTGAGAAAACCGAAAAGAATATTTAGGATTGTATTTTTGTATATAATTTTGAAAAGATTTAGATACTGTATTTCTACTTGACTTTACTTCTACTGGCGAAATATAACCGTTATATTCAATAATAAAATCAATCTCTGAATTTTGACTTGGTTCAAAATAATAGCATTTCTTTTTCTTTTTTCTAAATATTTGAGCAACAACACTTTCATACAATGCGCCTTTATATATCCCCATTTCACCTAACAACAATTCTCTAATATCTCCATCTTCTAATTGAGATACAAACAGCCCTATGTCTGCCATATATATTTTAAAAATTGGTAATTCAACACAACCTGATAATGGGTAATCAATATGGTTTAACCTATTAACCTTTAGAATTAAACCACTATCTTCTAACCAACGTAAACTTTCTTCATAATATCGTGCATTATACCCTTGTTTAACCAATTTATATTGAAACTTCTTATTTTCTTTAGCTAATTGAGAAGGTATCGACATAAAACATTCTTTAATTTTGATTGATTCTGCACCACTCGCATATTTGCTCATATCTCTTATGTAATCATCCAAAATCGCTTCTTGAATTCGTTTTGCTTCTAAAATAGATTCTGTATTTATGTATGTTTGCACAACTTCAGGCATCCCCCCTATAATCATATATATTGAAAAAAGCTGATTCAATTGTTCATGAATAATATCTGGCATTGGAATTTTATTTTTAATACATTCTGTAAGCTTTTGTCGTATGGATAATTGACTGGTTTTTGCTTCTAAAAATTCCATAAAGCTCATTGGGAACATATCTATTGTATCTACATAACGAACAGGATATGAAGTCGTTCTTTGAATTGCAACACCAAGTAAACTTCCAGAACAAATTATATCGCAAGGAAAGTCTTCAGCCATAAACTTTAATGTAGTTAATGCATCAGGACATGCCTGTATTTCATCCATAAACAAAAGCGTGTCATTTGTGAATTTATATTCTGAAAATCTTAGACGAAAATAATCTAATATTTCTTTTGGATTATGTGTTTTTTCAAATACATGTTGAAATTCTAAATCTTTTTCAAAATTCACTTCTACCATTTCACTATAAGAATATTTTGCGAAATGCCTTACAATATAAGTCTTTCCAACTTGCCTTGCACCTTTAATAATTAAAGGTTTCTTATTCTCGCTCTTTTTCCAAACTTCGAGTTGATTAAAAATTTCTCTTTTCATATTGATCACCACTATTATTATAGCATTTTATCTTCGTTTTCATATATTTATATATATTTTTATGTTATTTTACATATTTTTACACGTATAAATATGTTATTTTGCATATTTTTATACAGTTATATCAAAATAAAAGACCATACATTTTAGATGAGTCACTAATAGCGGTACTGACATATCCATTTTTTCATAAATTTAATTGTTTTTTCAACGCTTCTTGCAGCACCTGTGAAAAATTAATGTTTTTTTCTAACGCTGCTGAATTAAGCCATGCAGGTAAAGTAACCGTTCTATGGACAGCTCTATTTATATTTGCGAATCGAATTGAAGGCATATACACATCCACCAATACAGCTCGTTCGTTCGATTCTAATACTACTTCATGCAATGGTGTTGCTTCTGGAATTGTTTCTCCATCTTCCTCCATACCAGCCAATACGACACCTAGTAATTCTCTAGCAGATAATAATGCATCTTCTTCATCTTTTCCACTAGTAGCTACATGAAGATCCGGAAAATCCACTGCGATTTCTTGCCCTTCAACATAAGTAAAAACAGCTGGATAAAAATAACGTTCGACTTTTTTCATAAAAAATTTTCTCCTTCTTTAAGTACGGGAGAGGACTAATCAAAAATTAGTCCCGATTGCTCCTCAATCCTCTCTAAAGTTTTTGGTGGTATGTCCTTGTCTGGATGCTTTACAGTTGTACGTCCTTTTTTAGTTGGATATTTAAACTTCAGCGGTTAAAAACACACATAAACCATTTAATAAGAATGAAAGAATGCATTTTGGATATAGTGAATTCTTCGTTATTTTTAAATAGAAACATTGTTCACAAACATAATACATACTGTTCATTAGAATATTCATATGCTTGTCCTCATCTGAATATAGTGTTCCTTTACCTTTTTCCATCTTCGAACACTCACAGAAATAACCGTACCATCTAACATAATGATCTTATGATTCTTTACATCCAAATGATCCACTTTAGAAAAGTTGATAAGTACATTATTATTTACACGAACAAAAGAATCTGATAATGTTGTTTCTATCTCTTTTAGGGTTTCGTTCACTAAAGATAATTTTGTTCCATCTTTCAATAAAACAAATATGCCATTGTCAATTTGAAAATACAGTATATCATCTCTATATACATATCTTGTTTCATACGGTAAACTCAGTGCAATTTTCTCCAATTGATGAATACGATTTTCTACCTGATTTACCTTTTCAACTAAGGCTTCTTCTATTCGATCTTTCGTAACAAATCCTAAAACATTTGTATCAAATGTATCGGCCATAGCTTCACTATGACTACTTACATATACAATAAAGTGTTGTTTGTCTGGATGTTTTTTAATGAATTCAATACCATTTTGATTTTCTAATTCAATATCTAATAACAATAAATCAAAATAGAAATTGGATTTCATATATTCTTCAACTGTAAGAAAAAAACAAAGTCTATGATTTAGATCCAATAGATTTCGTATTCTTTCTTGTTGAATCAAACTATCTTCTAATACTGCAATTCTCATAGGTCAATTATAATGGTTAATGCAGTAAATGGCAAAAGCATCATAAACGATCCAACTTCATCTATGGTTTGTGACATCGGATAGAATTATGTTATTTGTATATTTTATACATAAAGTTCACATCAGTCTAACACGATAAGATAACAATAATCAAAAAAGCATAGACAATGAGAATTTCTATTTAAATAAGGTTAGGCGAATTTATTCTTCGAGTGCTAAGACTTTTTTTGCACTAATCATTTTTTCCTCCGTTTATTTCTTTATGCCATTAACCAGAATCAGCCATATCCAAGTCAATTAATGTAACTTCTATGATTACATTGTTTTTTACCTTAAAAAACTTCAGATAACAAGAATCTGAAGTTTCTGAAATGAAAATATTGCGTAACAAATTAATTGTATAAATCGATTATATATTGATTTTATCTCCTAACGATACCATACCATTTGCTGAAAAATGAACATCACAATTATTTTTATTTGTGATTATTAGCATTGTTGACATATTATATTTTTTTGAAAGTATTTTTATATCAACTTCAATAATAGGATCCCCCGCATTAACACTATCTCCTTGTTTCTTTTGAAGTATAGTAAACCCGTTCCCATTTTCTTGAACTGTATTAATACCACAATGAACTAGTAGTTCCACCCCATTGTTCATAACAAGTCCAAAAGCATGACCTGTAGGAAAAAGAACACTAAGTTTTCCATTTGCAGGTGCACACAATGTAATCTTATCTTCTGTATAGGAAAATGCAATTGTTTCACCCATCAAAGATTCAGCAAATAATGGATCAGGAAGTGTTGTAACATCAACAACCATTCCTGAAGCCATAGCAACAATATCCTCATCAGATACTTGTTGTAGGGGTTGAATTTGTTTTTCTTTTTTTAATAATTTTTGGAACAATCCCATAAACTAATCCTCCATATAATTATGCGTTGTAACAAATTTAAATGGATCTTGTGATTTCACAAAATAAATATTTATATTCTTAAACAATCGTTTTAAACAATTCGCAAAGAATTCCATACCTGGTTCTTCAACATTAAAATGACCAATAGAAATAATAGATTTATTGAATCCTGCAAGATAACCATCTCTAACGTATTCCTGAACTGTATAATCAACCATTTCCATGGTAAGTAAACAATCAATGTCATTTTCCTCTATATACTGTATCTCTTGGTTATCATTTCCAAGAATGTGCATTGATGTACGAACTGTATGAATGATACTATTTTCATTTCCGATTATTCTAACTCCCTGAATTTCTAATTTTTCTGTAATATATTTAGCAAGATCCAACAGTCTAATTCCTTCTTTGAAAAAGTAATTCATTGTTATCTGATAAGGAGTATTCACAAAGCTATGCCAGCCAAGTTTTTCTGTAAATCCGTAAAAAATACCATCTACAAATTTTCCATCTTCTAACGGAATTCCTGCATGAATATAATCATGATTTCTCCATACCGTAATACCATAACTATCAAGTAATTTTTTCTTTTTCAAAAATACTGCATTGTCTACTAGATGAGAAGTTTTGTCGCCATGATTGTAAAACATACCTTCATGAGCAATGATCAAATTACAATTAAGGTTATGTGCTTGCTCTATAACATATATAGAGCAAAAGCACGTTGTAACAATTCCAGTACATTCTAATTCAGTAGAACCATACAACACTTTATCACGTGTTGTTTCTTCATCAATCAAACGTTCATTCCAATAGTGTCCATGATAATCATTTTTTAGTTTGTTGATTATATCGTTAATTTTCATTCTATTCGATATCCAATTTCATCATCCACGTCATTGCGAATGCTACAGAGAAACCAACAACAATAGCAATAATTTGCCAAATCATCGTATCTCCAAATTGCATGATACTTAAGATACTATTAGCAGCAGGTGCATAACTTTTTACATGTAATAATGCACTAACAACTCCACCAGCTGCACTTCCAACAATCATTGATAACAATGTCTTTTTCATAGGTAAGATAATTCCATATAATGCTGGTTCAGAAACGCCAAAGATTGCACTAGTTGCTGCTGGAATGGCATTTTCTCTTTGTTTTTTGTATTTTAATGCAATTGCACAAACAACACCTAAAATTGCAAAGTTTGACACATATGCTCCTGGCTTAACAACTGCATCGTAACCAACAGTTGTGACTAATTCTACCATTGTAGGTACTAATAAAGTATGTGATCCAACCATAACAAGTAGTGGCCAGCATACTCCAATCAATGGAACTACAATTAATGGAGAAACGCTATATACCCATAATAAGAAGTTAACAATTCCTGAACCAATAACGTAACCAACAGGACCTAAAGCAAATAAAGCGATTGGTAAAATTGTAAAAATTGTAAATAAAGGAGCAAACATTGCTTTTACAGCACCTGGTAGTACTTTATTATAGAATTTTTCAATAAACGATTCAACATAGATAATAAGTAACATAGGAATAACTGTTGAAGAATAAGTGATTGCCATAAATGAAAATCCAAATAATTCAGTTGTTCCTGCTTGTACTAGCGCATTATAATTTGGATGAACTAAGATTGCTCCCATCATCGCCCCAATAAATGGATTACAGTTTAATTTTTTACTAGCTGCAAATCCAACGAATACAGGCATGAAGTAGAATCCAGCATCTTTAACAACATTTATTAATTGATATGTAGGATTTGCAGTATCCACGTTAAACAAGGTAGTTGCCATTGTTAGGATAACAGAAGTCAACCCAGCGATAATTAAGGCTGGTAATGTTTGAACCATTGTTCCTGTAACATAAGCTAGGAAAGAATCCCAAACTCCTTTTAAGCCTTTTGTTTTTTCTTCGCTGACATCGGATACTTCTTCTGTTTTGATATCATATTTTTTTAAAATAGCATTATATGCATTTACAACATCATTTCCAATAACAACTTGATATTGACCTGCTGCTTGAATAACCTTCATAACTCCATTTACTTTTTCAATTTCTTCTGTTTTCGCTACATTTTCATCCTTTAATGTAAATCTTAAGCGAGTAATGCAATGTGTTAATCCAATAATATTGCTTTCTCCGCCAACAAGTTCAATTACACTGTCAGCGAGTTGATTAAAATCTGTTTTCATACAATTTCTCCTTTTCTATAACATATTTCTTTTTATAATTCTTCACCATTCGTTCTGATTACATTCTTATACCAGTCAAATGATTTTTTCTTAATTCTCTTTCTAGTTCCATTTCCATCATCATCTTGATCTACATAAATGTAACCATAACGTTTTGATATTTGAGATGTTGATGCAGAAATCATATCAATACATCCCCAACTTGTGTAACCGAATAGTTCAACGCCATCTTTAATTGCTTCTTTCATTTGTTCGATGTGTTTCCTTAAATATTCAATACGATAATCGTCTTGTATAGTTCCATCTTCTTCAATTTTATCGTAAGCACCTAATCCATTTTCAGCAATAAACAATGGTTTTTGGTATCTATCATATAATTGATTCAAAGCAATTCTTAATCCTTTTGGATCAATTTGCCAACCCCAGTCACTTGCCTCTAAATATGGATTTTCAACTGTTTTTCCCAGCATATTTCCAACCGCACCTTTTAATTGATTCGCATTAACACTTACTGCCGAAGACATGTAGTAACTAAATGAAATGAAATCCACTGGATTCTCCTTCATCACTTCCTCATCACCATCTTCGATTCGAAGTTTTACACCTTTTTTTTCGAAAAATCTTGCCGTATAGGCTGGATAATATCCACGTGCTTGCACATCTGTAAAGAACAAGCTCATTCTTTGTTCGTCTACTGTAAGCTGAATATCATCGGGGTTACATGAATACGGTACAAGTAATTGATAAGAAACCATGCACCCCACTTTAGAATCAGGAATAATTTCATGGCAGCGTTTTGTCGCAATGGCACTCGCAACAAATTGATGGTGTGCTGATTGCCATCGTTTTTGTTCGATATTTTCTAACCCTTCTTCTATAATCCCAGCAGAAACAAATAAATGGTGTTTAATACAGTTAATTTCATTGAATGTAAGCCAATATTTAACTTTATCTTTATATCGTTTAAAACATGTTTCTACAAATTTTACATAGAAGTCTACACATTTACGATTATACCAACCTCCATATTCTAAAGCCAAAGTTAATGGCATTTCATAATGGGATAACGATACCATTGGTTCAATACCGTATTTTAAACATTCATCAAAAATATTATCGTAAAATTTTAATCCTTCTTCATTTGGATTTTCTTCATCTCCACGCGGAAAAATTCGTGTCCATGCAATAGACATTCGATAACATTTAAACCCCATTTCTCCAAACATTGCGATATCTTCTTTGTAGTGATTATAAAAATCATTTCCAACACGCTTTGGATAGTATTTCTTTGAATTTGGATCCAGTGCTTCTTGAACCTGAGAGTGTGTCATTTCTACCCATTGATTTAACCATTCGCTTTTTGGTCTTGATGAGTCAAATGTATAAACATCTGAAACTGATAAACCCTTTCCACCTTTATTCCATCCCCCTTCTAGTTGATTTGCTGCTGTCGCACCGCCCCATAAGAAATTTTGAGGGAACGTTTTTTTTAAATCTAAATTTTTCATTTTTCCTCCTTTCGATAAAAGATTAATCTTTGCATTTTTATTATCGTAGAAAAATAGAAAACAATCCATTCAATAAAACCCTCCAATATTGGAGGGTTTTTGTCGAACAAACATTAAATAAGTTTACGTAATAATTCTGAAACTATTTCTGGCTTAAACATTACTTCATCATAGGAAACAAAAAGAATTCGTTTTATTTTTCTTTTTTCTTCAATAAGTTCATTTTCTATAGAAATATCTCTAATAAAAGTAGTACCTAGATTTCCAATCAAATAGAGAACACGATTTGAATAAATACGTGTGCATTTTCCAAATGTTTCTTTATCAATAATTTCTTCAATTGAAGTAATTTTATTATATTTTTCATATTGCCTATATTCATCAACAATCTGATTTACAATATTCGTAATATATTGATGATAATATTTCTCGATTGCATCACTTAGTTTTCGAAAGTCGTGTCTTTCTAAAATAGGCGAAATATAAACAGCATTTTTGTATTTTAATGTTATATTCCTTTCTGTTGTAAATAATATGTCATATTTTTCAATTTCTTCTTGTGACTTCTGATAGAATGCATAAACAGGTAGCACTTCAAAAACAGATGGAATGAATTTGCAATAATTTAATATGCACATTCCAATGCCATCTAATAAATAGAAATCCTGATTTCCGACAAGCAAGATAGAAATTCCACTTTGTAGTTTGATATTTGATATAGCATATCCAATTCCTGCCGAAAGTGTTAATAAGTCTGATCTGGATGGATTCCATATACATATTTTTTGTAATGCCTGATAAACGAGATGTATTTCATAAAGAAAATTTTTTATTATTTCTTTATCATAATAATTTGTTTGGTGATTAACACGTGAAGAAGGTAAGAACAAAGTATCAAATCGACTTATATTGGAAAAGCACTGAAACAATTCTTCCTTTTTCACTTGTAATTTGAAAGCTATGTTGTTTTCTAAATTATCTCGTAAAAAAACAATATCCTGTAAAAAATCAACATCTCTGCATTCCAAAGGAAAAAATGTATAAATTTCCCTGAGTTCCCAAATATTAAATGTATGCTCAATTTCTTTTTCAACCATTTCTATAATTTCAAATTTCTCAATTTCAAAACTATAACCTTCTTCTAGTATGTAACCCAGTTTATGTCTTAATAAAGACATAGCAATATACCGCGTCAAAACATGATAGCGCTCTCCTGAGAGAGAAATCTTTTTTTCAGTAAAATAAGGAGTCATGATATTTCTAACACGTGATTTTATGTTTTCGTAAAATTCAATATTGTCCTCACTTAGGTGTGTTTTTCTCAAGAATTCTGTTTGACATAAAACCGCACACGCACGACGTTTTTCAGCTTCTTTACCTAAAATGCATAGACCATGTTTAGGATTAACATCTAACTTAAGATGATTCATTCTATCTAGCCAGCGTTTTATTCGAGTTGTTTCATCATAAATAGTTGTTTTAGAAAAATAAAACCGATCTGCAAGTTCTTGCATTGTTATGTAATGATTGCAAAAAAGAAGTTCTAATATTAATATGACTGTACGCTCATTTAAATTATATTGATTGTCTGTTAGTTTATACTCTAAAAAAAATTGATTTTTATGCTCTTCTGATTTCCAAACAAGGCTATACCCCATTTTCGTTTTCGAAATAATATCACAATAACTTTCTAATCTATAAGCAAGTTCATCAATCAATTTATGGATTTTCTTTTTATCCCATTGGAAATATGAGGAGATCTGCTGTCCTGTGATCCATTCATCTTGTGTCAGAAAAAACAACAAATCTCTTTGTTCCTTACTTAATTTCATATTGTTCTCCTTTCAAAATTATTTATCACAAAAAAGTTTCAGACTCAATATATCTGAAACTTTACTATCTTGTGCAATCCATAAGGAAATATCATCTTTTACTTGTTCTAGAGTAATCTTTAACAATTCTTCATCCAGCAAACAGACTACATTTCTATGAAAAATGCGATTTCTTTTAGAGACCGAGTAATAGTTTCCCACTTGTTCCTCTTGCAATTTCTACAAGTCCTGCTATATTAAGCAGTCCCAAAAGTTTTCCTATATTAACATGATTCGTACCGAATACTATTAGCCATAAAATTGCTGGTCATCTTCATATCTTTTAATGTATCTATACAAGCAAACATGTGAATTGCCATTTTGAAACTGCTTGAAATTTGCATATGTAACACCCTTTACGATTTCTATCGTATCAAATCTACGTTTTAATTTCAAAGGTTACATCCCATATCATTTATTGATTCTCACTCATCATTTAATTTTTACAATCTTATTCTTTGAATAGTACATTTCTTGTATTCCATCAATTTTAGATAATATCCACATTCAAAAGTATTCATAAAAAACTTACTTTTGTTGTATTACTAATTTAATTTTTATGGTTTTTGCCCCGTTTTACCGCTTTTATTTATGATATTTTGCCCCGTTTTTCTAATTATATGCATTTAATTATCTTAAAAGCCATATTTAATGTCATTTTGCACCTAGATACATTAACATTCAAAACTTCAAGTTTTCTAGAATTCATTACCCCTTCCACGCAATCGCCTTTACATTCTTGCTAATTTTATGTTTTTTATTAGTAACATGAATTTGTAACAACTATATCGTGGATTGGGTGGCTCCGTTAACATGGAATATTCAGGTAACAGCTAGATACCTACGAACAATTTTAAATATGGTTTAAATCACTTCACATGTATTCTCTTTTAAAAGCTACTATTTAAGTACTCTTCCACATCCATAGTTACAATCTTTTTGTTTTCAAATAATAAGACTTTATCATATAAAGAAACGGTTTCTTTTGTTACTTTATGTTCAATAGATAGTACTGTAAGATCTGGATTGGATAAAATGAATTGATGTATTCGATCTGAATTTGCTTTATCGATTGCAGAAAAAGCCTCATCCAAGAAAAGCCATTTTTTATTTCTGTACATTGCTCTTGCCAAACAAATACGTTGCTTCTCTCCACCACTTAAATTCAAATGTTCAAAATCAAGATTGTCTCTTTCCTTATCAAATATCGATTCTAAATTAAATATAGTGACTAATTCATCCAAGGAATATTTACTCATTTCCTTTCCTAAAGTAATATTTTGTTCAAAAGAAAATGGTAATAAGTCATTGTTTTGATTCACATAAGAAAACTTATCGACATAGGTGCTAAATTGAATATCCTTCAAATCCGTATCATTCACATAAATGCCATCCGCTTTTTTCTGCTTTGTTAAAATATCTAAAAACGTACTCTTACCATCTCCACTTTTACCAATGACTAAATACTTTTTCCCCTGATCTATTACCAAATAATTTAAATCCAATATTTGACGAGCACCATAAGAAAAACTTAAATGCTTAATCTTAATGTCATGAATTTGTTCATCAAAAACAATAGGTTCATTTTCTTCATAGCATATTGAATTATCCAACAGTTTTTGTAGTACTGGCTTAGAAGATTGAATCATGTTTCGAAGATTTGCATAATTAACGATTGGCAGGATCACCATATTACTAGCTTGTGCAATTCCTAATAATTGTCCAACTGTTAATCGATTATAATGTATTAACACAATTCCAAAGAGCAATGTCAAAAAATACATGGCTTGAGAAATAAAAGAATTTATAGAAGTAAGTATTTTTATAAATCCATTATTTTTTAGAGTACTTTGTTCTAAATTCTTATTCTCAATGTCCAGACCGTCACAAAATACTTTTTCCAAATTTAAAATCTTTATATCACTAAAACAACGACACAGATTTTTAATAGAACAAAGCCATTGCTTCATTGAATCCAAATAATTCATTTGATTCTTCTTTAAACGATTCTTAAAAATACTATTTATAAAAATCGTTATGAAAGCACAAAGGAGCAGAAATATTAATATTTCTACACTTAGATTTGCGATATATAGACTTCCCAATATCAATGAAACAGTTAATGAGAACACATTTAATTTTGAAGAAACATAATTATCAATCACCACATTCACTTCATTATTAAATTCATTCAATATCTCACTGCTATCCTTTTTTTGAAACGATTCTATATTCCTGGAAGCATACGATTGATACAAATTTTTATTTAAACTATAACGTATTTTATTCTTCAACACCTCCACTACATATTGTTGCAAAGTGGAAACAATTAAATAGATACCTAAAAATACCAATACGATCGCTATAAGGTTTGAAATCGAATCCAGAAGATGATCATCAAATATATAGCTCATCAAGATTGATTTCAATAAATCCACTACTGAATATGAAACAATGAGAATGAGTGTAATAAAGTATAATACTTTATGATTCTGAATAAGTTTAAACATAAACAACCCCCTTTTCCTTAGGGTTATTATTTTTCAAGTCAAACGAAAAGACAAGAAACTGTCATTGAGAAATAAATGGGTTTCTTGTCTATATTAAGTTCAATTTATTAGGTGATCTTGCACAAAACTAATATTAAATAAAATTATTTGCGACACAAATCTCTTTATATTTATGCAGGTATTCACAATTTTTTATGAATAAGAATTTAAACAAAGAAGAATCATTCTTTAATTCTTTTAATCGATTCTGATAGTCAACATTTAATGGATAATCATTATCTAGCATCATAGAGAAAACATCAATATACTTAGAATCATCTAATTCTTTGATTAATCTTTTTTCATCTCCAACATTCTCTTTTAGAATCGCATATACAAATAAAGCTTCTTTATATTTGACTGCAAAAAAGTCATCCGTACACGATTTTAATCCTTTCTTTAAATATTGATTTCCCTTTTCCATACAATCCTTATGCTGTATCATAGTTGCTCCCAGATTGTAAAAAGCCAACATTTTATATTGTGAGTCATACTGAGCGGCACTTGTGTAATATTTTTCAGCTTGATTTAAATCTATATCAAGACAAAGCCATCCTAATGAGCAAAGAATTTCCGCAATCAACATCTTATTTCCTAATTCAACCGCATAGTTTAAACATGTTTTATAAAGATCGTATGCCGCAAAAACATTCTTTTGATACGAATATAGATTGGCTTTGGCCTTCAATCTTCTTATAAATATCCATTCTTCATTATCAGATAGTTCTATATTTCCAGAAGATAATCTAAACAAATTAAAATATTCTTTTTGCGAATCATCCATGTACGAATAATACGCTTCCACTTCAGCAAGTGATATATTGATTTGAGAATTCAATTCAGAAGCAAATAGTAAAAACAATTGATATTGAACAAACAAACAGGATGACACAACCTTATCTTTATATTCCAAAAGCTCATTAATTATCTTAAATATTTTTAAATCCGATGACATATAGTATTTAAAGAAAAGATCCAACATTTGTTTAATTCTTTCTTCTTTAATCGTATCCATCGTACAAATCCCTAATTTCTTAAACAACAAATTGTATATATCATCATTTGCGGCCAAGATATTATTTTCAATTTTAGAAAGATATGAAGGAGAACAAACCCCATGTGATAAAGCTTCTAATGATATGTCTAATTCTTTTCGTTTTTTCTTAATCAATAATCCTCTGTAATCATTCATGCACTGCCCACCTACTAATTCAAGAAATAATTCATTATTTGTTCCTAATTATATCACGAATTGAATCTCATCACTGAAGTGAAAACAGGTTCTATATACATCCCTTGTTTTTTAAGTCATAGAAGTACTCTTTATTTTTCATAAGTTCTTCAAACGATCCCTGTTCAACAATCCGTCCTTGTTTAAATACAAGGATACAATCAAACTTCTTAAGTGTTTCGTCAAAATATTTATGTGTTACATATAATACAGTTTCATCTTTTAAATCCAATATTCGATTTTCAATTTCAATGGCCGTCTGAGCATCTAGACTTGCTGTAATTTCATCACACAAAAGTACCTCTTTTAAATGTGCGATTGTACGCGCAATCCCTATTCGTTGAACTTGCCCACCAGAAAGATTACTTCCATCCTCACCAATATTCTGATCTAATTTAAATTCTGGTAAATCTACAAATTCCAAACATTTTAAAAGCATTTCATCTGTTTGTACAAGCTCCATATTCAAGTTATTTCGGATCGTGTCATCAAATATATGACTTTCCTGATGAATCATAGAAACATTCTTAGAATCCAAAACACTTATATTTCCTTTTTGAGCTGGATAATATCCTAAAATCAATTTTAAAATTGTAGATTTTCCGGAACCACTCGAACCAACAATCGCATATTTTTTTCCCTTTTCAAATTTGAAAGATAAATCATCAATGATCATCTTACTTTCAGTATAACCAAAAGATACATGTTCCAAACAGATATTTCCATCATAGTTCGATTCGAACTTATTTGCCTGTCCATGAGAATCGATAATATTCAATAATTTCGAATTCACGTCCGACACCGACTTAAATCCAGCAAGATTGCTTGAAATATCATTTAAATTCGAAATAAAATTATTAGAAACATTTACAATTGGCATCATATATATCATATTTAAATGTCCATATAATATCATCAATCCAATCACCAACATGAAGATCAATTGAAAAGTGGCTGCAATACAATTAGCCCAGTTTCCCGTCAAAGATATTGCCATATTCACATTTCTTTGTTTGCATTCCATGTTTTCAATCCATTCTTTTCCTTTATCCACGAACTGTTTTAGAACGCCCAAATCCAATATGATATCGAAATTTTGAAATATCTCCTTTAATTTTGAATTATATATACCTGAATAAGAAGACAATTGGTTCGAATACTTTTTCAATCTTTTTTCCATCATCTTCGGCACCAAAAGTGTTGCTGCTGCAATCACAACCATCATGAATCCTACAAATACATGGATGCGAAGAATGTATATTAAAATAATAACAGACACAATAATATCGACAATCATACTTAATATTGGATAAAAGTAATATTCATCTACCATTTTTATATCATTAGTAAATAGAGATAACTGATTTCCTGTCTTCTCTTTTTTAAACGTAGAATACGATTGATTCATCAAGCTAGAATAGAGATCCACACCCAAATCTGTTTTTAATTTTTTCCTATAAGTTGACTTCATTATTGAATTAACAGAAGTCGTCATCAATGTATATACAAGAAATAAAACACTCGCAAAAAGACATGTACCTGCTTTTTCAAAATGATTATTAAATGCAACATCCGATATTAATTGGATTACATACGCCAAAAACAAAGGTACAACACCCGAAAATAAACTAGTACACAGTGTACCTATAAAATATTTTTTATTTCTCAATATATATCGATACATTCTCATCCATCCCCTATTTAATTTAATAGTATATACCTATCGCATTCTATTATCTTTCTTTTTTAACAATTTGCCACAACAATTGATTCTTCTACACAAATATGAAAAGTGTTAAAATTAAGTGAATTATGAAGCGAGGAATACTATGCATTATTTAAAAATCAACGATTCCGATAAGAAGAAAATTGGATACCTAATCCATGTATATCGAACTCAACAATTTAAACATCTATCACAAAACTCTTTTTTGTTAAATGAGTATAATGAGCCAATATGCACTCGACAAACACTTAGTAAAATAGAACAGGGTGTTATTATTAAAAACGATTCTATTTATGAAGAATTACTAAAAAAGATGAATCTAAAATTCAATACGGATTATTGTATTGAAGAATTCCTGCCAACTTCCATTTTTTCTGATTTATTAAATGCCTGCGATTATTATAATTTAGAAAAGCTTATATCCATCTCTGAATCCTATATAAAACAATTAAATCCATTCAAAGAATACATTTTCTTTCATGAATACTATGAGTGTTTCAAATGGATCTACACCTATTATTCCTCATTTGAACTTCCGACTCTTCAAAGTACTGAATATATTATCTTGCTAAAAAACATTATCAATTCTGACCTCTATGAAGTCATGATGGATTTAGTTTTTAAGAAACGAACAATTAGTGGTATTTATGATTTTTCCTATTTTGATTTTAAAAATTCAAACAGCATGATTAATCGTGGAAACCATATGATGATTTTATATAATCAATCCAAATTGTCTGAAATGCTTGATTATTGTCAAGATTTAGAAGAAGAATATACTAGTAAAAACAATTATATTCGTCTTCTCGATATTTATTCTCTAAAAGGATTTGCCTTTTCAAATACAGAAAAAGAAAAATTTGAAAAACTAGTTTCTCAAATAAATCATACAGTAGAAGCACACCATTCAAACATACCTAAAATTAAAATATCTCAACTTCTAAAGAATATCGGTCTACAAGCCTTTAGAATTGATATGTACGATATAGCCATAAATTATCTTGAACAATATATAGCTATGGATTCACCTTATGCGAATATTGTAGGTATCGATTTATGCATTTCTTATCAAAAGACAAATAAAACCAATCAACTTAAATCCTTTATACAATCCAAAGGGATCTACAAAGGTGATAGCCAATACGAAAATCTTTTGAACTACTTCATTTTGAAATATAAATATCAAACTGACAATGATGAACTATCCTATTTTATAGTGACTAAAGTACCTATTATAATCGATAATACTATGGGGAAATATAAACAATTCTTTTATGAAGAACTAAGTATGCTTGTCGAACAAACCAAGCGTTATAAAGACTTGAAAACATATTTAGATTCAACCAGTGATATGTTACCAATTTGAAAAAGCGGAAATCGAACGAGTAATTATTTATCAAACTAATAATAATATTTGATATAAAATACACATTCAATTTCTCATTGGGAACATGTTCTCTATATTATTGGTATCAATTTGGTAGCAAAACAATCTATAAACACATAAAAAGCGCCTTATATATGGCACTTTTATTCATTTTATCTCTGCTTGAGCTCGCAATTTTTTTTTGCATATAGGCCTAAAAGAGCACATAAAATAGCCTGTTTCAAACACTTGTAAACCGTGGCTTACAGGTGTTTTTAACCAATCTGTTTTCACGCGTTATTAAGTACGTCATTATAAAATGCAAATAGATAATTAAGTGAGTAGATAAATGAGTAAATGAACGATAAACAATAGTGGTTTGAAAATTGAAACAGCCTCAGAAGCAAAGTATAATATAGACAAACAAAACACATTTAGAAAGAAGAGGAATCATAATGATTGAACAATTAATTGCCGAAGCGACAGAATGCGATTTCAAAGTTGCACTTGAAACAAAGAAACCAAAAAGTTGGTTAAAAAGTGTTAGTGCATTTTCTAATGGTATTGGTGGAACTTTATTTTTTGGTATTTCAGATGATAGAGAACCAATTGGATTATCAGATGTGCAAAGTGATGCTGAAGCAATTAGTCGTTTAATTAAAGAACGTATAACACCACTGCCTCAATTCAATTTAAAACCCTTTGTAGAAGATAATAAAAATCTGTTAGCTATAGAAATTTCATCTGGTCGTTCTACGCCTTATTATTACAAAGCAGATGGTGTTATGGAAGCTTATGTTCGTGTTGGAAATGAAAGCGTAATTGCTCCAGATTACATTGTCAACGAATTAATTCTAAAAGGAACCAATCAATCATTTGACACTTTATTAACAGATGCTTTAAAGAAGGACTATAGTTTCACGCTCCTAGAAGCAACTTACTTAGAAAGAACTGGTCTTCATTTTGAACCATCCGATTATATTTCTTTTGGTTTAGCTGATAAAAACGGCTTTTTAACAAATGCTGGAAAACTCATGGCCGATCAACATATAGTGTACAATTCCCGCATATTTTGCACTAGATGGAACGGTTTAGAAAAAGGTTCTATTTTCGATGATGCACTAGATGATAAAGAATATGAAGGAAATTTAATATATCTATTAAAGAACGCTACTGACTTTATTAAAAACAATTCCAAAGTCAGATTTGCTAAAGAAGCACAATACAGAGTAGATAAACCTGATTACGCTGAACGAGCTATAACAGAGGCTATTGTCAATGCGCTAATTCACCGTGATTATATAGTGCTTGGCAGTGAAATTCATATTGATATGTTTGATGATCGTTTAGAAATTGCTTCTCCAGGCGGTATGTTTGGAGGTGGAACA
Organism: uncultured Holdemanella sp.; assembly: GCF_934772795.1. GTDB lineage: Bacteria > Bacillota_I > Bacilli_A > Erysipelotrichales > Erysipelotrichaceae > Holdemanella. The sequence continues at coordinate 18,718 of NZ_CAKVMR010000010.1, read as the reverse complement.
ATTCAAGAATACGATGTTTATAATATACGTTCTATGCGAAGAAATCCCGTAATTGCTGATTTATTTCATCGCATGAAGTATATGGAAAGACGCGGAAGTGGTTTAAAAAAGATTATTAGCGAAACAGAAATGCTTCCAGGATATAAAGCTGAATTTAAACCTAAATTTTCATCAACTGCAATGGATTTTAAAGTTACTTTGCAAAATTTAAACTATACTCCACAAGTTAACCTACAAGTCACCCCACAAGTTAACCCACAAGTTAAAATTTCTAAACAAATATTAGAATTGTGTGTTGAGCCCAAGACAAAAAGAGAAATTACAACAGCTTGTGGATTTAAAGATATAAAATACTTTACTCAAAACTTCATTGCTCCACTTATGCAATCAGGACAGCTTAAGATGACTATCCCAGATAAACCAAATAGTAGAAACCAAAAATACATCACTACTAACAATAAATGAGACAATACCAATCATCGTACAAACAAGCCCTTCCACGCTATGTAGAAGGGCTTGTTATTTTAAGAATGTGCAATAATTTTTAAATAGAATCTAGCTAATTGCAACCTGTCACTTGAACTCAGTTTTGTGTACTTTTAAATCCATACAGCATATACATCTACATTATCTGGACATTTATACAATTATTTCCTGTAATATTTTATATTCCAAATCTTTTGTACATATTGAGTACAAACTTATATCATCAAGTGCCAAGTTCTCTTGCGATTTCTGATTTATTCACTTTAATACTGCCTACCTCCTGCAATCGTCCCAATATAAAAAGATCATTTAAGTAACGTATTTCTACATTATTGTTTACTTCTATGTTGATTAACACTTATATATCTGCTTGTAAACCTCGAGGATTATATCAAAGCGTAATCAGAAGTGTACATTCTCAAATGATCATTTATGTACATATTTAGATTATCATTTATAAACTTAATGATACCGGAAGTTTATCTCTTATTTTTATTTATACTTCTATCACACTAAACTCTTTATATTCGTTTCGATACAAATGATCTGTAAAAACAATTGTCTTTCCAGATTTCTTTAGATATTCAAATATTTTTTCTATAAGTTTAGAATCCACACTCATAAAATTATTATCTATTAAGATAATTTTTGCATCCGTTAATAATGTTCTCATTAACACCATTCTAAACTGTTGCCCTCCAGACAAATTATCATTTCCAACATGTTCATTTAAAATGTCTTCTAAAAATGAATTATCATAATCTACAGCTTGGTTTAAACAAATATTTTCCTTTTTAGATACATCCATTAAATGATAATTCTCTGGTAACATGACAGAATCCGGCAACTGTGTATTTATATATTCTAAGCTCATACTTTTTCCTGATCCATTTTTTCCAACCAGAACATTGATTGTATTATATTCTATTTTTGACAATATAGAATCATCTATAGAAATTCTCTTTCTTTTTTTATTTTCAATTTTCTTATAGAAATCTTGGATATATACTTTCGTACTTTGTAATGAAACTATCAATGTACTCATATAAGTAGCTAAAGAGGATAAATCAAATGAATATGTAATAAATAATACATATGCACCAGGCGATAATGTTTTAAAATACATATACCAGAAAATAATAACTATCAAATTACAGTCTGTTACAGCACTTGAAAAGGTAGAGAATAAGCCTTTAAATACAGAAAATTTAAATCCAATATATTTTTGTTGATTTACAATTTCATCTAGGTTATTCGAATAATCATCTTCTTTCCCGCTCACACGAATCCTTCTAGAATCGTTTAATAAATTTAACAATTCTTCAGAAAATCTATTACTATATTCTTTTGATTGAATCGAGTATTTCTCTACTCTTTTTTTAATCAATGAATTTAAACCAATCGCTAGTATTGGAAACAAAGTAACAAATGCAGCTAAACTTATATCAATACGTCCTAAAATAACAATCACAATAATTCCATATATTAAGTTGCATGCTGTATCAATCATATATGAAATAGTTCCAACAATTTCGTTCACATCTTCATTCAAAGCATTTATAAATTCACCCTGTTTCGCTTCAATCTCAGATTGTTCTAAAGCAACATAAGCTTTTTTATACATAAAGTTTGCCCATTTATGTTGAGCCGTTATATCCACTTTGGCACCAATCAAAATACAGACTATTCGAATCAACACCAAACCACATACGCAACAAGCAATAAAGATCGTATTATTCCCATCAAAGTATGTTTGAATCAACAATCCAATCAAAATAGGAAGATTATGTGCAACAAACCAAATCACAACATCAAGAAAAAAGTAAAGTTTACTCGATTTAATAACATCAATCATATTTACAAATCCTCCATGGATATAGTTGAATCACAAAATTGCATTACTTCTTTTTCATGCGTAACTACAATTATGATTTTTTTCATTTCTTTAAATTTAGAAAATGCATTTTTTATCTTATCCATATCCACATAACTAAAAATTTCATCCAATATAATGACTGACTTTTCACTTCTTAAAGCTTTATATAAGTATAAATACTGTAATTGCCCTTTCGATAATTCATCATTCAATATATAGCCCAAGTCTTTTTCAATCTTTTCTCGACTATATCTATGATATGGATCTACGATTTCATATGGATTCACATTCTTTTCATTCTGTCCAATATACTCTATTTCCTTTAACGTTTCTTTTTCTTTATATTCATTCAATCCTACATTGTTTATGTATATCGTTCCTGACTGCGGCTCGTATAAATGTGCAATTAAGTTAATTAATGTTGATTTACCACTACCACTAGGGCCAATTAACCCATATATATTTCCATTTTCAAAATGCAGTGAACAATCCTTCAAAACAAGATTCTCATTGTATCCAAAATGAACATGATTCAAATCAATACAGCAAATATTACCATTCAATAATTTTGTTCCAAAATGTAACTTACTCTTAATTTTCAACAATGCGAATACTCTTTCTTGCGCTTTCTTTGCAGATGGAATATTCTCCATTTGCGTACGCAATTCATAAATCGGGTCATCTAATAAATCAATATAATAAACAAACAAATAGATAAAGCTTAGATTTAAATTTTGTGTACATCCAATCAATAAAACTATAAATTTAATCATACCAAAACTAAAAATCGTAGAAATCCACAATTGATAAGATATAAATCCAGAAATCAAATCTGATTTAAAAGCAAATTGAAGGAATGTATTTAACTTCTTTTCCAAATAAGATTCCCTATTAATTTTTTTCAGCTCTGCCATCATTAAATAACACGTTGAAAACATATCAAATAAATTTTGATAAGCTTGTTTGGTTCGTGCCCACTTAGTTTCAGAAATTTTATTGATCCATCTAAACACAGCAAACAGAAATATCAACATAATAATTAGTGATACTCCGATTACCCATGACTTTATAAATGCGATACATACCACCCCTAAAAGAAATAAAATATCTTTCAATAAAGTCATTAGAAACACTAAATAAAATTCAATAACTTGAGAACTATCATTTTCTACTGTTTGTGTTAATTCACCAACACTCCTCTTCAAAATATCCTCATAGTCCATATAAACCAGATTATGTATCAATTTCATTCTTAACCTTTTGAAAAAATCCCAATACATAGATCCACTTAAAATCAAATCACATATATTAACAATCATTTTTCCAACAATCAAACTACATACAATCACAAAAATACTATTCACCGTTGGTTGAACTGTCAGTATCTCTGAAACAAAAATTGGGTATATTATTTGAATTAAGGATAATACAACAATCAATAAAAAATGCAGTAATAACTGAAAATAATCTCTCTTCTCTATCATACATACCTCTTTTCAAATCTTAGAATTCATTATAAAACTAAGCCAAAACTCTGTAAATGTTCCCATGTTTACTAACTGTAGCTTTCTTCAAATTTACTTTTCATTCCTACATATATACGAAAAATACAAAAGTAAAATATTTTTAAATTCTTGAACCAAATCACATTACATGTGATAATAGCTTCCAAAAGGAGGTCTTTTATTTATGCCATTTCAAATAAAACAAAATACGCTCAATCTTTCTGTTCCTATTGAAAGATTAGCCGGTGCATATTATAGGATTCAGCGTACTAAGCAAAATATTTCTCTTTCTTGTTTAGCAAAAGAATTAAGAATGAACAAAGGATTTTTAAGTGATTTAGAAAATGGTAAAAGACATTTCCCCGATGGCCTATGTAAACAAATGGATTCTATTTTGAACACAAACTTTAATACAAATTATGATTTATATACTCTTTCAAGAAAATATCTATATGAAATATTTGAAAACTTTTTCTTTGAAAGGCAACAATCAATCTTAGATATTTATAAAACAATTCAAGAATCTGAGAATAACATAATAAATTCATATGCTTATTTTACCTTTAAAATCATTCAATTATTTTACTATTTAAGAATCGAAAAAAATAATAGTAAAATAATTGAAATTGAAGCTTTATTAAATCAAAATTTAAACTGTTTACAATCTGATGAAATCTCAATTTATTATTCTTTGTTAGGAATTTTTTATAAAAGAGATGTGGCCTCCAACCATATAGCACTTGATTGTTTTTTAAAATCAAATATGATGTGTAATTCCTCCTCCATCGTTTATTCTATGAATATTTTCCAATTAATCAGTGTTTATGCAGAACTAAACCAGCCAACCCATGCATATGAAAAATGCATATCCAGTAAAGCGTTACTAAAGCAACACAATAACTATAGTCGAATTATTACCGTTGATATGTTCGAATGTATAATACTTACTAATTTAGGTATTTACAATGAATCTAAAGAAAAATTATTAAAGATATTATCTTCGTCAAACAACGATCACTTAAATTACAAACCGAACCAAATTTATCATAACTTAGCTTGGAATGCTTTATTAAGTAAGAATTATGATGAATGTATAAAATACACAAACTTGGCAATCGAAAACAAAGATCCATCTTGTGATTTATGTTATTTCATACCCTATTCATATTACAAACAGAATGAGTATCTAAAATGTTTAGATTATATAGAATCTCATCTAGAATATGCAGACGATTTTTACAAGCCTTTTTTACTAGCTATAAGTGCTCGTACTCAAAAACAAAATGTTGATTTTGAAAAAAATATCATTTTGTATTATGAGTCACTCTTGCAGAACAATGTGTACGAAGATATTCCACTTATTCAAAACTTTATTTTGGATTACTATACAGAAACCAACAATAAAGATATGATGATCAAAATCCTTATTGACATCAAATCATTTAACGATAAAGATTTAACATTAAAAAGTTCTACACTCTTTGTTGATTCATCAAGTTAAGAAAATCGCACTTATTTATCATTAAATAAAGCTTGGGTAAAACATCATTTACTCAAGCTCTTTGTTTATCCATATTCCTTTTTTGTTCTAACTGAGTATTTCATGGTGACGGAGCCATCCAATCCATGAAAATGGAGTCACTAAATCCACGAAGAGAGCCACTTCAACAATACACATATGTGTATGAGTGTTTTTTACTTTATCAAATTTTTCCAACGCAAGCGTCAAATAATTGTCTACATTTGTAGCAAGCATCGTCTTTTTTGGGGACAAAAGACAAGTATTTAGGGAATATACCTAAGACCCAGTTTCTTATTATTTAATTGTGATAGATTTCAATAATTGATAAAATAGGGATAAGATATTTTATTGATTATCATAATAAATGGGGGTGGAAGCATGAATTTTGAATCTGATTTAAGCAAAGGCGAATGCTTAACAGTTGAATTTAAATCATGGATAAAAACATCTGGTATAAAAGAATGCATCAATTTAGTGACACCTGAATTAGTTGCATTTTCAAACACAAAAGGTGGCACAGTTTATTTGGGAGTTGAAGATGATGGAGAAGTAACAGGTTGTATTGGTCCTTATAGCGTCCAAAATATTTTAGATGCTGTTTACGATAAAACTAGACCTCCATTATTTGTTGAAGCTGAAGAAATCCCTTATAAAGGTAAACAAGTTATTGCTTTACATGTAGATAATGATGGTTTAATTCATACGACTACTGATGGAAGATGTTTAAAACGCCTTGGAAAGAATAACAGGCCATGGTATCCAGAAGAACTTAGTAATCGTTATTCTACTGAATATAATTCTGATTTTTCTAGTAAAGTAATTACCGAAAGTAGTGATTTAGATATTGATCTGTTGGAGATATATAAACTTAAAGAAAAACTAAGATTAAGAGATAGAACTTCCACATTACCAGACATGGATGATATGGCTTTTTTGAAGGATTTAGGTTTAATCATTTATGAAGAAGGCACTGTTCATTTAACTATCGCTGGATTGTTGTTCGTTGGAAAAGAAACTTCTATTAAAAAGTTTTTACCTCAAGCGGAAGTTATTTATTTAAAGTATAAAAATGAGAGTGATATCGAATACAATACGCGCCTTGATTTAAAACAACCGATTATTACTATCTTAGATAGATTAACTGAAAAAATACAAAATGATAATAAAATATTGAATATTCAAATTGGATTATTTCGAATGGAAGTTGCCGATTATTCTGAAAAGGTATTTCAAGAAGCACTTTTAAATGCACTTAGCCATCGTGATTATGAAAGCATGGCTTCTATATATGTAAAACAATATCCAGGTCACATACTAATCGAAAATCCAGGAGGCTTTCTAGATGGTATAACGGAAAATAATATAATTACGCATGCTTCTTCACCTAGAAATAAACTAATTGCAGAAACACTTCAAAGATTAAAATATGTTCAACGAACAGGACAAGGTGTCGATATTATTTATAAAGAGACGGTTTCAATGGGAAAACCTTACCCTATATATAGGCATTATAATGATTCTGTGCAATTGACTATTTACAGTTCAACAGAAGATATTGATTTTGTAAAATTTATTATTAAAGAACAAGAATCAAAACAAATTGCTTTTTCCTTAGCAGAATTAATGATATTACGTTTTGTAAAAGATAATAGGAGTATTATTTTTAGAAAAGCGGTTGAATTAACTCAGGTTACAGAGGATGAAGCACGAAATGCTTTGAATCGTCTACAACATTTTTCCTTATTAGAAACTGTAGGAAATCAATATATGTTAACGGCACGTGTTTACGATTCTTTGAAATCCGGAATTGAGTATACACAAGATCATACAATTCAATATTTGAAGGCTAAACGTTTGATTATTGAGTATTTAGAAAAAGAGGAAAACATTACTCGTGCAAATATTCAAGAGCTTTGTGGCTATAATGATAATCAAGCACGAAGAACAATTGAAAAATTAAAAAAAGAGAATATTATTCAAAACGATAGAACCGGTAGATATGCTAATTATAAATTAGTAAAAAAATAGTGAATGATTTAACTCGGCATGCCGAGTTAAATGCCGAGTTAAATGCCGAGTTAAATGCCGAGTTAAAATTTATATAATATTTATAAAAGCTTAGATTTTATGATCATACACCGATTGACCGCTACAGATACACCGATGGTGCGCTACACGCGCACCATTTTTCCGTCATATGCAGAATGGGTAATAATTCATTTTGTTTCATCTATTTTACATCACTTTTATTAAATATCACCACGGTTACACCATACATTAGAATAGACCATACTACTAACATTAATATTGCATTTAGTGATGTCTGTGTTCCATTTCCTACTATTACAGTTAGACTGGCAAGAATGCTAAATGGATTTAACATAGGAAAGAATTCGATTGAATATGTTATTTGTTGAGAATATATGTGAATAAGCACAATGAACAATCCTAATGCATAACTGATCCATGATTTTCTGATATTAACAGAACACAACAATCCTAGAGTTACTGTAAATATTATTTTCATAATACCTAACCCTAAAGAAAGGATCAAAGGAATAAAAATATATGTATTCTCCATATTAATAGGCATATAATTATCCATCGAAATAAGGTGCTCATAAAACATAGAATATGCATATCCATAATTGTAAGAAGTCAGATTTGTTTTGAAGCCAACAAAATTATTCCAGTCAATCAACATATATGAGTTTAGTCCATCAAATCCATGTCGAAATCCTAGAATCAGAACAGGAATAAACAAAGAAATAAATATTATCAGGGTATAACTGATTCCTATTTCTATAATTCTTGATAGTAAAAATCTGTTTGAGCTTTTTGAATTCAAATAAGATAACTCAAAACTTTTACTTTGCTTTTGCTGCCAAATTCCAATTAATGTATAAAAAACACCTATTGGAATAACCATTAATGAAAATAGACTCCCTAAACGTAATTGGCGGCACAAATACGTCCATGGACCTTGCGCAATATTCAATATATTTTTATTGTTTGCTGTTGCTATTTCATGAAACGCATTCTGAAGATTCATATAGGTATGATGATATGCATCTTCATAGTCTCGGTTAAAGAACTTTTGCATATCATTTAATAATGATGAATCAAAAGATATATCAGGATATCCTATTTTAGCAAGTTCATCTTTAAACACCACTTGACTTAACTGCTTATCCGTTTTTGCAAAACAATCCATTTCAAACATTTGATTCCACAAGTCATACTTCTTTATATCAGGATAATTTTCAAATCCTTTAACTCCTTCTTTTTTTAAGCAATCAATTGCTTCATTTGCATTTTTGCTTTTCCATTTTAAATATTCTTTATAATTATTTAACACTTCAACCTGTTCAGGTTTTATTTTTTCACCCAATTGCTTTTTTATAACATCAATTTGAGAAATTGAGCTTTGGCTTTCTACGATCAATTGCTCATTATGAATGATATTACTTTCTACATCATTCGCTAGATTTAAAAAGTTCATTGAAAACATATTAACAATCAAAAAGATCAGTAAACACACTAAGCTAGCCTTGCTCTTTAAAATACTTTTCATCTCATATTTCATATCGTTTTTCTCCTAGTTTGTCCCATTTAGATCGATTCTTTCTAAATATTTAACCATACAAAAATGAATGATTACGATTAATAAAATAATAATCCAAAGAATCAAAGAATTTATTGAGAAGATAGAACTAAATAAATTAATGTCTGTTAATAAAACGAGCAGACATAGACAAGGAACTAATAGACTTATACCACTGTTTTTTGTAAGAAGTGAAAGCACTTGAATCATAGTTGATAGAAAAGCTAGTAATACGATTGTTATCATTAAATTATTCATACACCACGTGCTAATAGGTACGAATGTGTTTTTTACTATAACAAATACTTCATCTCCTAAGCCATAAGTGAAATATCCTAATACAAATAAAATACCAATCATCATCAAACTCATAGTCATTGTAGCTATTGTAGTTACAATTGTTCTTGCTAAATAAATCTTCGCTCTTGAGCCCGTCATTGTGAATAGCAACTTATAAGTATTTGATTCAAAATCTTTAGACCAGCAGTCAAAATTAGATAATATTACACATGCAAGTATTACAATAATTGGGATCCCACCAAAAACAAAAAAATTAGATAACATATAATATGCTGTTGGCATTTTTTCGTATACAAAATCGTAGAATTGATTTTTCATGTACATATCTTGAAGTTTAATTCGATTTTTTAGATCTCTTTCATCATTACGCAGCATGATTGAATAGGATGAAAGATCTCCACCTTCATCAATCACTTTTTGAAGAAACTTATCTCTTTTTATCATTGCTTTAGCTATATTAGATGCATTTTCATGTTCAAGATTATAAGACACCAATCTGCAATTTTCTAAATCTGCCTGCCAAAAATACCTGGATTTTTCTAGTTTCTCTGTGTCTTCACCAATTTCTTTCATCCTATTGATCTGCTCTGTTATTATCTTAAATCTGGTTGCATCTGAAGTCACCATTTGCTCGTAATAATGAACTTGACTCGAAATATAATTATTGTGCTCTGGCACAAAGTAAAAGCAAAAAAGCAAAATCATAGAAAGACATCCTACGATAAAAATACCTTTATTTCTTTTTGAAAAGAAAATACAGATTTCATTATAAATCAACGTTTTCATATGCTTATCCTTGATACAAGTTTTGATAATATTTCTCTAAATCTTCTCCTTTGTCTTCAATTGAATAAATAGAAATATTATTTCTAACCAATAAGTTGATTACGTTAGAAAAATCATTATCTGAACCACATTCTAATCTTATGTATTCATTTTCGTTCGTTACAATATAGTCTTTTAAAATCTTTTGTGCATATTGATTATCTGAAGTTTTGATACACGAAATGTGTTTTTGATGAAGCTGATCTATTGTCTTATGTGCAATAAGCTGACCATCTTTTATAAAAATAATTCGATCTACTAACTTATCTACCTCACTTAATTGATGACTCGATAAAAGAATACTTGTACCATCATTACGTATATCTAGAAGTTTCTTTCTTAAATCAATAATAGCCTGTGGATCCAATCCATTTGTCGGCTCATCCAAGATAAGCAGTTTTGGCTTTGTCATCATTGCCAATGATAAAATCAAGCGTTGCTTCATGCCCATGGAATAATGCCTAACTTCTTTTCTCAACCCATCATTTAGTCCACTAAAATCTTCCATTTCTTTAATTCTGCTTTTATCCAGTTTTTTCCATTTTGCGACCATTTTAAAATGATCTTTGCCTGTAAGATTTGGATAAAGAGCTGGATATTCGATACTGACACCTATGTTAGATAAAGCATTTACCCGATCTTTATCTATGTCATATCCATTAATCATTATTTTACCTGAAGTTGGATGATACAAACCAGCAATACACTTCATTATGGTAGATTTACCTGAACCGTTAGGCCCAATCAAGCCTAGTATTTCATTTTCATTAATATTGAAAGAGATATCTTTTAAAATATTTACTTTGTTTATTGATTTAAACAATCCATTTACCATTAAAAGCATTGCGACCTCCTTTGTGTATATTTTTTAAATTACAAATTCAAATACTTTCCACAATTTTTTTGGTAAATTCCCAATTTGTTTTTGAAAACATTTTTTGTTCATGATTTAATCTATCATCCATATTCATCACCTACTTTCTAAGAACCTGAACCATTATATCTTTTCAGTCCTCTTCGCCATAAAAAGGCTCCTATCACACCATAAATCATGTCGACTAAAGCAATCATAATGACATACACCCAATGCACATTCACTTTATTTAACAGAATTAAAGATGGATAATAATTTACCAAACCATACGGTAATAGTACCGTAACAATAAACTTAAATGCTTTATTAAATATACTTATCGGATAATGTTGTACACTTTCCTGTATTTCATTTGTACTATATAAAATAGATTTTGATTTCATGGTCCAAAAAGATATACAACTTACTGAAAAAAGAATTGCGGTAAATACATACACTCCATTTATAATCGAGACTATAAATCCAAACATAAAACCAAATGTAATTTGGATATGTAACATTTTTGCCGCAAATAAAGCTCCAATCATTCCCGTTGTGAAATCACATAAATCTGTAATACTAATTTTTTCAGATGCTAATTGTAAAAGAGGACTCACCGGTCTTAGCAGGAACCGGTCAAATGTTCCATTCACAATATGATTTTCTAAATCACTAATATGTCTAAAAAAAGTATTATGAAATCCTAAACAAGATAAGAATAAACAATAATTAAAGACTATCTGCCAAAAAGTCCATTCATTTAGTGTATGAAAGTTTTTCAACATGACCCAGATCAAGAGAATAGAAGAACCGTTGATCATGATAAGCCCGACGAATCCTGCAATAAAACTTGAACGATATTCAGCAAACCGCTTTAAGCCCGCTTTTATTAGATCAAAATATAGTTGAACACTTTCCATACCCTAACCTCCTTGTACAACGATTTTCTTCGATACACATTTCCACATAAAGCGTCCAATCAAAGATAATATAAAAATCCAAATCACTTGAAAACAAACGGTTTGAAAGAGATTGCCATTTCGAATAAAAAGAAGCAATGGCTCGTAAAATACATATTTAAAAGGTAACCAGTTTATTATTCTTAAAAGAAAATCCGGATAAAACCATAAAGGAACCACTTGTCCTGAACAAAATGCAATCAGAGCATGAAAAATATAGAGATATCCTTCTAGATCAAGACTTAAAAAACAAATTAAAGATAAAATATAATTCATTGAAAACAACAATAAAAAGCCAAGTACGAAAGTAATTAAAGCTCCAATTAAATTCACATTTAGCTCTAGTTTAAAAAACCAAGTTGATATTAAAAAAGAAGGAATTGTGAAAATGCAAAGATTAACCACTGTTGAAGAAAGAGTTCTTAAAAACAATTGTGTTTGTAATTCCATTGGCTTGAGTAAATCACATATAATTCTTCCATTTTTTATATTTTCTTCCACATAAATATGTGGACCATCCCACCAAGTAAATGCCTGTGATAAAGATATTGAAAATATACTATAAAGCAGCATTTGATTTAGATCAATATTTCCAAATAAAGAAGCATTCTGCTTATATAATGTCATCCATAACATTGCATAGGCATAGATTCGTATAAACACATTGACTAATGTCATGCAAAAAGCAGATTTATAAGCTGTTAAAGATGAATATTGTTGTTTTAAATAAGCCCATAAAACACGATACATATTAACATACCTCTTTAATTACATCTTCTATTTCTAGGTCCTTGATTGAAAAGTCTGCAACCTCTGTATTTTTTAATAAGCAACTCACAATATCTGTAACCGAATAAAGTTTGTAATTGTATTGAATCAGCATAGTTTTATCATCTAAATTCTGTATACGAAGATCTTGAAAGTCTTCTAAAAACTTTAATTCATCAATAGAATACGTCTTATTAAATACAACTTTTAAATTTCGATACCGTATATATTTTTCCTTTACATTCTCTAAATTCCCATCATATAACATTCGCCCATGATTGATTAAAATTACTCGATTACATAATTTTTCCACATCCTGCATATCATGTGTTGTCAAAAATACAGTTACCTTCTTTGTTCTATTTAACTCCAAAATAAATTCTCTTAGCCTATCCTTTGTTGCCACATCCAAACCAATAGTTGGTTCATCTAAAAACAATATGGATGGATCATGTATTAATGCCGCAATTAAATCACACTTCATTCTTTGACCCAAACTCATCTGTCTTACTGGCAAATTCAAAAATTCCTTTACCTGCAACATATCAGCATATTTTTCTACTCTATCTTTAAAATCACAATCAGGAACTTTATAAATCTCTTTTAATAGTTCTAAGCTTTCTATAGCTGGAATATCCCACCAAAGCTGACTCTTCTGACCAAAAACAACTCCAATATGTTTAGAATTTTCCTTTCTATACTTTAAAGGATCTTTTCCAAACACTTTAATCATTCCACTAGTTGGCATCAAGATTCCTGTTAACATTTTTATTGTGGTACTTTTTCCAGCACCATTTGGTCCAATATAGCCAACAATATCACCTTTACGTATACAAAAACTCATATCATCCACAGCTATAAAATCTTTAAAGTCAGGATAAATAATATTTTTAATCATATTTTTTAACCCACTCTTTTTCTGATATGTGCGGTATATTTTCCGTACATTCGTAATTTCTATAATGTTTTCCATCAATCATCACCTTTCCATATTATATAAACAACTATTCTAAATTCAACTTTCGTATGTTTACTAACTATATGATTGCTACACTTTAGACGTGTATCAATACCTATTCTAAATGTGTGCTAACCCAATTAATGAGTATATAAAAAGTTTTAAAATACTAAAATTATAATATGAAGAATAACGTTAAAAATTACGTTTGGAAAATAGAATGAAACAAGAGGACATTGATATTTATGAGTTATGTCTTCTAGCTGATTACTTTAGTGTTTCTACAGATTTTATATTAGGACGAACTAGTATAAGAAGTACTCCTGAATCTTCTAATATATATGAGAAGATCATAATTGATAATTATAGTATTTTAAAAGGGCTTAACGATTTGGAACTAGATGAAAACCAATCATTTCAACCATACTCGCTAATTGTGTAAATTTAGTAAACTTAATAAAAAAATAAAACAAGAAATACACATCACTTTATGTTACTATTAATCCACTGAGGTGATGCTTTTATGCCATATAAACATAAAATTCCAATTTATACAGAAAATTTAAATTTGACAGGTGCATATTTTAGACATCAAAGAATTATTGATGGACTTTCATTAACATACGTCGCCGATGCAATTTCTATGAACAAGGGTTTTTTAAGTGATTTAGAAAACGGTAAAAGAAATTTCCCTGATGGAACCATTAACCAATTAAATGATTTTTATGACTTAAAATTCGATGATTCTCTTAAATTTTACATAGAATTAGAAAATAATATTGATGAAATATTTCACGCTCTATGTAATTCCAACACTTTTAAAGAGAAACAATTACTGGAATTAATTTTAAGTAAACGAGACATATATGAAAATAGCAGTGGATTTTTTTTATTTAATCTTTTAAATCTTTTTTATCTAATACGATTTAATTGTAATGAAACCTTTATTAATGATACAAAAAAAATAATCGAGTCTAATTTAGATGCCATTAATTCCAAAGATCTATCAATCTTTTATTGTATTTTAGGTATTTATTATAAAAGAAATCCATCTACAAATTTTGTGGCTGAAAAGTACTTTAAAAAATGTTTTTCTTTATCTTCAAATATTCCTGACATTGCTGCACTTTGCACATTTGAACTAATCAGTATATATGCTGAAACAAACAGATCTGCGTTAGCATATACATATTGCGAGAAATCCAGAAGCATCTTCAATCGATTACAAAACTATACAACAATGTTTTTTATTGATTTTTTTCAATGTAATTGTTTAACAAACTTAGGACTCTATGAAAGCTCAATTCAAAAGCTAACAGAATTACTAAACAATATTGACCAATCGAGTAATAAATATATTTCATCCATTTATCATAGTTTAGCTTGGTGCTATCTATTAAACTGTCAATACAGTGAATGTATAAAATACACAAATCTAGCAATTGAAAACAAAGATCCATCTTGTGGTTTATGTTATTTCATACCCTATTCATATTACAAACAGAATGAGTATCTAAAATGTTTAGATTATATAGAATCTCATCTAGAATATGCAGACGATTTTTACAAGCCTTTTTTACTAGCTATAAGTGCTCGTACTCAAAAACAAAATGTTGATTTTGAAAAAAATATCATTTTGTATTATGAGTCACTCTTGCAGAACAATGTGTACGAAGATATTCCACTTATTCAAAACTTTATTTTGGATTACTATACAGAAACCAACAATAAAGATATGATGATCAAAATCCTTATTGACATCAAATCATTTAATGATAAAGATTTAACATTAAAAAGTTCTACACTCTTTGTTGATTCATCAAATTAAGAAAACAGCACTTATTTATCATTAATTAAAGCTTGAGTAAAACCTCATTTACTCAAGCTCTTTGTTTATCTAAATCCCTTTTCTGTTCTAGTTGTTTATTATACTCTCTATACGTAGAGAACTATAGTTCTTTAAAAGAATTACAAAATTTAAATTTAGACGAAAAAGCAATTATCACAAGCATAATCGCTAACTGCGTAAACTTAATTAATCTTAAAAATAAATAACTAACATTACTACCATATATTTATGATATTATTATTGCAATGAGGTGATAATCTTATGCCATTTGTCAAGCAAATTCCAAAGTCACAACATAAAATAAATAATATTGGTGGATTTTTTCGAAACTACAGAATAAATGACGGTCTATCTTTAGCATATGTTGCAGATTCAATTCGGATGAACAAAGGTTTCTTAAGCGATCTAGAAAATGGGAAGAGAAATTTTCCAAATGGAACTATACAACAATTAAGTAATTTCTATGATATTTCATTCGATGAAAATCAACAACTGTATGATGAAGCATGTGATATTCTTAACGAGGCCTTTAAAGCTTTATTTTTTGCTAACCAGACAGAAGAATCCGATATTTTAAAAAAAGCAGTGGAAAACACTAATATCTATGAAAATTCTAGTGCTTATTTTGTTTTTAAAATCATAGAATTACACTATCATATGCGTATTAGCAATAATAATACACAAATAGAATATATTAGAGAATTAGTCGAATCAAATTTAGACGCATTATCACTAGCTAACATATCCATCTTTTACTGTTTGCTAGGCATATACTACAAGCGAAAAAGTGTTTCCATTTTCATTGCTGAAAATTACTTAAACAAATCTTTAGAACTGTCTTCAAGTAATTCTAAAGTATATGCATATTCTCTTTTCCAACTAATCAGTTTATGTGCTCGTACTAATCGTGTAGCTTTAGCTTATTCATATTGTGAAAAAGCTAGAAATATCTTTAATCGACTAAATAACTATACTACTCTGTTCTACATTGATTTTTCACAATGCAATTGCTTAATTAGTATGGGATTATATGATTTTGCAACAGCTAAATTAAAAGAATTATTAAGTGATATCAATCAATCAAACAAAGAACATGTTGCAAAAATACACCACAGTCTAGCTTGGTGCTACTTATTAAATAATCAATTTGAAGAGTGTATTATCGAAACTAGTTTGTCTACTAAATTTGGAGATAAATCTCCTGATTTATGTTATTTCATACCATATTCATATTACAAACAGAATGAGTATCTAAAATGTTTAGATTATATAGAATCTCATTTAGAATATGCAGACGATTTTTATAAGCCTTTTTTGCAAGCTATTAGTGCTCGTATTCAAAAACAAAATGTTGATTTTGAAAAAAATATCATTTTGTATTATCAGTCACTCTTGCAGAACAATGTATACGAAGATATTCCACTTATTCAAAACTTTATTTTGGATTACTATACAGAAACCAACAATAAAGATATGATGATCAAAATCCTTATTGACATCAAATCATTTAACGATAAAGATTTAACATTAAAAAGTTCTACACTCTTTACCACTTCACAAAGTTAAGAAAATCGCACTTATTTATCATTAATTAAAGCTTGGGTAAAACATCATTTACTCAAGCTCTTTGTTTATGCATATTCAGATTTTTTTCTAACTGTTTATTATACTTTCTATACTTTGATGAACGTTTTCTTATATAGTCTAGACTCTTGATCTGACTTCTTAATTCTTTAATATCCGGCGTTAGTGCTTTTGCTTCTTCGGATAGTTTTGCCTTGGCAATTAGATCCTTTTCTTTGTAGGATCTGGAATACAAATACTTTCTTTGCACCAGTAATTCATTCATCTGTTTATCTAGTAAGTCTACATAGGATTCTAGTTTTTCTAATGTGTCTTTTGAATGGCTAAACGGATACAATTCTATTCCTGACACAACATTAACAGTCACGGATATAGGTAATATGATCAGCCAACTATTTGAAATAGACAGCCTTTCATTTCAGGTGGAAGCTGAAAAGAGTCATAGTTCTTCTAAAAACAAAAGTGAATGTATACATCCTAAAGTTACTTTTACATTGTTGAATAATGATGCTCTTGGCGACAATCTAATTTCCTATTTATATGAGATGCAATCCGTATGTTTCGATTGCTCAAACCACCTGATTTCAGAAGAAGAATCTTTAAACAAGAAATCACAAATATATGATCCCAATCTCATTCAAGAAATACAGAGAAACGTCAGAAAAAGAATTGATGGAAACACAGGTAAAAGCACTACAAAAAAATTGAATGACGAAAAAGAATCAAACAACTCCGAAGAAAAATTCACAGTTATCACAGGTAACATCAATAATCTTAACGACAAAAACGAATAAGGATTCAAAAAAAATACCATACATATCATGTGTATGGTATTTTACATTGCTAGCCTAAATTATTGATTGTCAGACTCTGCCTGTCGGCTTTTTAAGATTTCCTTTGCTTCTTTAACAGTAATTGCACTTGAATCCGTTTCACTATTCAAGTAGAGCTCTTCATCCCCATTTTGTAAGTAAGCTTCTCCACCTAGAAAGCCATCCCCTAATGGAATCACTTTTTCATCATCATCACATCCAGGAAAATAGCCTACATCCTCATTTGTTTCATTCACTTCTTCAACATTGACCGGTTCTTCACTCGATCTTGCGAAAGCTGGATAAGCTGTAACAGCAACTAAACCAATAAACAAAGGAATCAATAGTCGAATCTTTTTCATTGTTTCACCCCCATCCATTAATCTTCATTCTCTAAATATGATGCTTTTTCAATTTCTTTTGCCTGCTTAACTGTGATAATTCGATCCCCATCCTGTAAATCAGATTTATCCACATCAGAACCATCTTCATTAAGCAAATAGCCACCACCTTTTACTAGAATAATATGCTGACTATTCTTCAATCCTTTAAATTTAAAATCCACATATTGTTGAGCCTGTACCTCTGAATCAGCATCAACATCTATAGTAGAACTTTCTACTTGGATAGGCTCATGATAACTTGCTGCAAATGCTTTAAAGGTACAAACTCCTACAACTGCAGATAAACATAAAATATACATCGTTCTCTTTTTCATAAGTCTTTTCCTCCTTCTTTTGTTGGTAGTGTCAAAAATCAACATTTTGATACAAATACAACTACCTTGATTTATTTGTATTTATCTTTAAGTTGTTTC
>NZ_CAKVMR010000009.1 GCF_934772795.1 uncultured Holdemanella sp. | reverse complement strand
ACACGTCGCTTTGGATTTGAAAAAGTAGCTATTACATTAAGAGAGTCTATCAATGCCAACATCAACAACTGGTCAGCAATGTTGTTTGATGGAAAAGATTACTATTTCTCAAAGAAATATAAGATGCAGATCGTGGACAGAGTCGGTGGTGGAGACAGCTTTGGAGCTGGATTGATTGCAGCATGTTTGGAAGGCTATGATGCTCAGTCAACAATCGAATTTGCGGTAGCTGCAAGTTGTTTAAAACATTCAATTGAAGGTGATTTCAACATGGTAAGCATGGATGAAGTGTTGAAATTAGCTGGTGGAGACGGTTCAGGCCGCGTCCAAAGATAAACCAATAATTTAGGTAGCAACAGATTACTATCATGTATTTATTTCTCCTATTCACAACAACAATATACTTACTTAAAATATCTTAATCGTAGTCATCTGTTACTATATATAAAAAGGATCGATATTCCACTCCCACTGAATATCGGTCCTTTTATTTGTTTAATATTGATAGATCCACACAAAAAATGGCATTGTTAATATACATAATAGAGTTGTAATAAAGTAATAGGCACTTGCATATTCTGAATCTGCATCATATATTTGTGCAATTTGTGTTACTGAAGCTGCGGTTGGTGCAACTGAAGCTAATAAACTAATTAGTAAAATCATATCTCCATTTTTCGCCATAGATGATAAACTTGAAAATTTTAGCAAGCAAACTGCAAGTAATGGAAATACAATCATCTTTAAAAATGTAATAATATAGAGGCGCTTGTTCTTTAAACAGTCTTTGACATCCATACCTGCAATCAACATACCCGCAACAATCATAGAAATTGGCGCAATAGTTGCACTCATTGAATCCATAGTTTCTGTAATTAAAGATGGTAGTTGTATTTTAAGTGCAAACATTAATATACCTATTATAGATGCAACGACATTTACATTTTTCAATAGTTCCTTAACATTAAATCCTGTTTCTTCACATATCAACATTCTACCATGTGTCCAAATAAATATAGTTGAAACAAGAATATATCCTGTTGTATATACAACCCATTCTTTTCCTAACAAAGCTTGCACTAAAGGAATAATCAAGTTTCCTGCATTTGTATATATTATGGTAGCTTTTTCAACACCATTTAATGTATATACTTTTCCAAGCATTCTTGCTCCAACAATATAGATAATATGAACAATAATTGCTGCAAGGAAAGAGAGTATAATCCCGTTTTTCACATCTTGAGAATACTGGACTTGAAACGCATTGATAATAACACAAGGATTGATAATATATAATGCGACTGTCGATAAAACTTTACTGTCTTGCTTGGTTAATAAACTTGATTTTACTAGGATAAATCCTAGTAAAATCATAATAAACAATTCTGCGATTTGTTTCGTTAATAATAATGACATTATTCAGACAAACATTCTCCATTTGTTTCAATAACATGTTTATACCAATAGAAAGACTTTTTCCTATATCGATTATAAGTACCATTTCCATAATCATCAGCATCAACATATACAAATCCGTATCGCTTAGACATTTGTTTTGTGCTTTCACTCACTAAATCTATACATGCCCATGATGTATATCCTAATAATTCGACCCCATCTTCATGAATCGCATCATACATAGCTTTAAAATGCGCTTTATAATACTCTATATGATAATCATCATTTACTGTATAAGAACCCTTTCCATCTGGAATTAATTCTTCTTTAGCCCCTAGGCCATTTTCAACAATGAATAATGGTTTTCTATAGCGATCATATAAATCAACTAACGAGATTCGTAATCCAATCGGATCAATTTGCCAACCCCATTCACTTGAAGGCAAGTAAGGATTCTTAATTGCGGTTACAGTATTTCCTTCTGTTGTATCAAGTCCTTCTGTATTTTTTGCGACACAGCTAGACATGTAATAAGAGAATGAAATAAAATCAACAGGATATTTTTTCATGACTTCAAGATCATTATCTTCCATCACAATATGAAGACCATGATTTTTAAAACGCGCTAATAAATATGCTGGATACTCTCCAAACACTTGTGTATCACTATAGCAATAAATAGAGCGCATCTTTTGTTGCATTTCCAATACATCTTCAGGGCGACAAGAATATGGATAATATGTTAGTTTTGTAAGCATACATCCAACTTGAGAACCTGGAATAATTTCATGACAAATTTTTGTGGCCAAGGCACTTGCTACAAATTGATGGTGCATAGATTGGAAAATAACTTCTTCAAAATTCTTATCCTTAAATCGATCACGAATCAAACCACCTGTTGTATATGGATGGCGAATCATACTGTCTACTTCATTAAAAGTAAGCCAATATTTCACTTTATCTTTATATCGCGTACAGATTGTTTCTACAAACTTACAGAAGAAATCAATTGTTTTTCGGTTATACCAACAATTATATTTCAACACTAAATTTAATGGTGGTTCATAATGAGACATAGTCACCAATGGTTCTATGCCATATTTTTTACATTCATCGAATACATTGTCGTAAAATTGTAATCCTTCTTCATTTGGCTCTAAATCATCTCCATTTGGATAAATTCTAGACCACGCAATACTCATACGGAATACTTTAAATCCCATTTCTGCCATTAAAGCAATATCTTCTTTATAGTGGTGATAAAAATCACTTCCATGACGTTTTGGATAATTCACCATGTCTTCAGGATGTTCCATCGCATACTGAATTTCTTCACTCGTAATTTCATTATGTGCGGCATAATTAGTTACACTTGTATCAAAATGTGCTTTAGCACAATCGGAAACACTCCAGCCTTTTCCGCCTTCATTCCAACCACCTTCATATTGGTTGGCAGCTGTAGCGCCTCCCCATAAAAAGCCTTCAGGAAACTTCATGTTCGTCCTCCTACAACTCTTCACCATTTGTTTCAATTACTTTTTTGAACCATTCAAAAGAATCTTTTTTACTTCTTTCTAATGTTCCTGTACCATCATTGAAACGATCTACATAAACAAATCCATAACGTTTACGCATTTCACCTGTACCAGCACTTACAACATCAATAGGTCCCCAATACAAGTATCCCATTACATCACAACCATCTTTAATGGCTTCTTCAATTTGAACAAGGTGATCTTTTACATATTTTTTTCTAAAATCATCATGAATTTTACCTTCAGAATCCAAATTTTCATCTAATCCAATACCATTTTCTACAATGAATAATGGCAAATTATATTCATCTGTTAAAATATTACATACATAACGAATACCTTTTGGATCAATAGGCCAGCGCCATGGTTCTGGTGATGTTCCTTCCAAATATGGATTTTCAACACCAGCAGCTCCACCTGTATCTACAGTAATAGAACCATCTGATTTATATACAGCACTACGATAATAACTAAACGCAATATAATCAACTGTATTGTTTTTAATTACTTCTAAATCTTCATCTTTCATAACTGGTGTACAGTTTTGTTCATTCCAAATACGTTTTACATAGCCTGGATAATATCCTTTACACATTACATCTAAGAATAATTTTTGTTTGCGTTGGAATTGTAAAGCACCAAATACATCATCCGGATTACAACTATATGGATAAGTAGCCATACTTGATAACGATAACATACATCCAATTTTTGCCTGTGGATCAATTTCATGACACAATTCTACTGTCTTTGCGTTTGCAACAAAAATATAATGTGCCGCTTGATACAATTCAGCATCTGTTAAATCCGCATTAGGAATTCCTTTTGCATTTGGAGTTGTTTTCAACACACCACCTGCTGCAAATGGCATTCTAAATATGTTATTGATTTCATTAAATGTCATCCAATATTTAACTTTTCCCTTATAACGATTGAATACAACTTTTACATAATTCATCCAGTATTCAATCAATTTTTCATTTAACCATCCACCGTATTCAGTTAATAAATGTAATGGTGTTTCATAGTGAGAAAGAGTAATAACTGGTTCCATTCCCAAACGGATCATTTCATCAAATAAATCATCATAGAATTGTAATCCTGCTTCATTTGGTTCTAATTCATCTCCATTTGGAAAGATACGTCCCCATGAAATACTTGTTCTAAAGGCTTTAAATCCCATTTGAGCCATATAGGCCAAATCTTCTTTGTAACGATGGTAGAAATCAATTCCATCATGAGACAAATATACTTTATCTTCTTTAAAATCTGGAACCCATTTATTTGTTTGTTCATCATATTTCAAATCTGGATTTCCAATAATACCTACCATCACATCTGTAACATTTAATTGTTTACCAGCCTCTAAATATGCACCTTCTAATTGGTTTGCGGCAACAGCTCCGCCCCATAAAAAATCTTTTGGAAAACTCATACTCTTCACCTATTTACTAATAACTTGACCTTTCTTTACTTCTTGACAATCAATAAATGAAATTTCTTTTTCATTTGGATCTGTAACAATCAACATTGTGACCATATCATATTTTTTACTTAATGTTTTCAAATCAACTTTAACAAGTGGATCTCCCGCTTTTACAATTTGTCCTTGGTTAGCCAACACTTCAAAACCTTTACCATTACTTTCTACTGTATTTACTCCAATGTGAATGATCATTCCTACTCCGTCATTACGTGTAATTCCAAATGCATGTCCTGTTGGATATGCTACATCTAAAGTTCCGTTGCATGGTGCACATATTGTACCTTCGCTTAATTCAATTGCGATGCCATCCCCCATCATTTTTGATGCGAAAGCAGGATCACTCACACTTTCTAAAGGTACTAATGTACCATTAGCAACTGCAACAAATTCATCATCTGAACACACTACAGTATTCACTTCTTTTTCTTTTCTTTTAAAAATTGATAACATAATATATTCCTCCTTATGTTTACTTTATAAATTCATATATAGCCTGACTTACTCCATGTTCATCACAGCTTTTTACTACTTTGTATGCATGATCTTTAATTTCTTGAATGCTGTTTTCTGGTGCAAAACTATATTTAAAAAATTCAAACATACTTAAATCGTTGTGTGAATCACCCATAACCATAACTTCATCTTCTTTAATATTGGCATACTCGCAATATCGTTTTAAAGCAAGTCCTTTTGTGGCTGTCAAATTCGTAACTTCTACATTGTTTTTTCCTGTAGATAGATGGGACAGTTCTGTAAATTTTTCTAAGACTTTCTTTACATCTTCCACGGGCTTTGAGTTATAATGGAATCCTTCAACTTTTAAAATTTTCTTTGTTTTCGCAAATTCTTTTATATCTTCAATTTGAACTAAATTATTACAAGGCTTATCCATATTTGTTGCGAAAATATGTGCCATTTCTTGATTTCTTATTTTCCCTATTCTTTCAATAAACCTTTGTCGTACCTCTACTGGATCTGTTGTTGTATAGAACCCATCAGTAGTGAAAATCATGTGTGGAACATCATGTTCATTCATGATTTCACATACTTCTTCAAGATACTTATTATTAAAGAAATTTTGAAACACTAGATTTTCATCTTCATCATAAACTTCAGAACCATTACCAAGCAATAACACTGGTTTATGTTTTAATAAACAAGTAATATCTTTTACGCTTTGTAAATCTCTACCTGTTGAAAAACAAAATTTAGCTCCTTTTTGATATGCATATTCAATTGCATCTAAGTTGATTTTTGAAATTCGATTTGGCTCATCTAATAGAGTTCCATCTAAATCGCTCGCAATGAGTTTAATCATAACTTCTCCCTTCATCCATCTACAAAAAACCCAGCTGGTTAAGCAGCTGGGAGAAAACTTTTAATTATTTTCTTTTTGCTGCTTTAATAGGACCTTCATCAATTCCTAAAACATAAGTGATAATAGCAGCTGCAACGATTGCCACAGCAACACCGATAAACATTGCCCAAGCAGTTGATAAGAACATTGGAGCAACAGCTAATATGTTTGAATATCCAAATACAAATGCTCTAGCTCCTAATAATGAAGCAACAATACCACCGATAGCAGCACCACCCATTACTCCATACATTGGTTTTTTATATTTTAAGTTACATCCATAGATAGCTGGTTCAGTAACTCCAGCAACAATGGCACCAACTGCCAATGATAAACATTCTGATCTAAATTCTTTATCTTTAGTACGTAAAGCTACACCTAAACAAGCTCCACCTTCTGCAACGTTGTGTAATACGAATGCAGGACGAATTACAGCATCATAACCAATAGTATCCATATTTTGAATCATGAATGGAGATAATGCAGTGTGCATTCCAGCCATGATCATCCATGGAAGACATGCAGCTAAAGCAGCAACTGCAATAAATGGAACATGATCACCTAAGAACAAGAATACATAACTGATTGCATCACCTAGGAAACGTCCAGCAGGACCTAATACTGTAAATGCTAATGCACCAGTAACAAGGATTGTTAATGAACCTACTAATAATGATTTTAAGATTCCTGGAATCACTTTATTCAATCCCTTTTCAATATAGTAAGCAGCGATTGGGATTAACAAGGCAGGAAGTAATTGTCCATTATAAGTAATAGCACGACATGGAATACCAAATAATGTGATAGCAGTTCCTTCTCCGACTGCAGTTACCCATTCTGTAGTAAGTAAAGCAGCAGTAACTAACATTGCATAAATTTCAGTTCCACCTAATTTTTTAGCAGCACCATAAGCTACGAATATAGGCATGAAGTAGAATGGAGCGTTGGCAATCCAGCCTAATACCATACTTGTTGTTGATCCTGCAAAGCTAGGCATTGCGTATGGCAACAACATTAAGATAACTTTTAAGATACCACCAGCGACTAAACCTGGAACTAATGGTGTAACACTTGCTTGTACATATCCTAATACAATTTGTGGAATGCTTTGTTTTTCTTTTGGTCCATCATCTAAGTTTTCATCGACAACAGCGCCCTGTGTGAAGTTGTTTTGTTTAACAATTTCTTCATATACAGGTAATAAATTTGCTCCTAAGATAACTTGTAATTGTCCACCAGAGTAAATAACTCCTATAACTCCTTTAATATTTTTTAAAGCTTCTTGATCTGCTTTATTTACATTTTTTAATACGAAACGTGCTCTTGTCATACAGTGAGCAACTGAATTTACGTTTTCTGGTCCGCCGACATGTTGTACAATCTCTTGTGCAACGGCTTTTGCATCTATTTTTGCCATTTTATTTTTCTCTCCTTATAGAATTCTAGTAATGTGGATAGTTAAATAAAGTCTTTCTGCTGAATCTAACTTGTATGAATATGTTTCATAGAGATAAGACTCAATATTATCCAAACATTTTTTAATAACCTTAAATCGCTCATCATTCTCATTGAAGAATGCTGCATCAAATTGATCTTTGCATTCTTGTTTTTCAATAATGACTCGCTTAATAAAATACTTAAGATGAATCACTAAACGATAGAAGCCTGGTTTTGATTCATTTAATTCAATACCTAATGTACTTTCAATAATTCCTAAAATGGTTTTGGTTCCACTTAGAATAATATTGATATCTTCTTCATTTTGATTTACATTTCCATTTATAAAATGGAATGCAATACTTGCCGCTTCTGTCATATCTAGTTCAATATGATAAAATTCATTAATCATTTGAACTGCATGTTTTGCGACTTTGTATTCATCTTTGTAGAATAATTTAATTTCTTCTAAAGACAAAGTAACTCTTGTCTCGTGATTTTTTATTTGTGTAACCGCAAAATGAATGTGATCAGCTAGGCTTAAAACCAATCCGTCTTTGAATTGCTGATGTAATTCTTCTTGCGCATACGCAATAATGTTTTCTGTTAATTGGAAACATTCAAATGGAATTTCCTCCACTAAGCTTTCAAAACGGTTTTTGTAAGCATTATTACGTAATTCGTAAATTTTATAGATTTTTTTAGAGTCGACTAAATCATGTACATGTTTTCCAAATCCAATTCCTGAACCCATGATGATAATTTCTTTTTTATCTTCATTTTCAGAAATGACAACGTTGTTATTTAAAACTTTCTTTATTACATAATATTGCTTTATCATAACCTCTTCTTAGTAGCTAAGATCTCCACCATTTGTGTGACAAACTTTCTTCATCCACTCAAATGATTTTTTCTTGCTTCTCTCTCCTGTTCCATTTCCCTTGTCGTCTAGGTCTACATAAACGAAACCATAACGTTTTTTCATTTCACCTGTACTTAGTGAAACTAAATCTGTATTTCCCCACATTGTGTAACCAAGAACTGGCACTTTATCAATGTTAACAGCCTTTTTCATTTCTTCGAAATGTTGAGCCAAATATTTAATTCGATAATCATCATTTACAGTTCCATCTGCTTCTTTGACATCGATTTCTCCTAAACCATTTTCAACCACGAATAATGGTTTTTGGTAGCGATCATATAATTCATTTAATGTATAACGAAGTCCAATTGGATCAATTGGCCATCCCCATTTTGTGCTTTCTAAATATGGGTTTGGATCTCCTCCAAGTAAGCCCATTGCCCAAGTTAATTTTGTATCTTTAGAAATTGTCATTGATCTATAGTAACTAAATGTTACCATATCTAATGTTCCTTCACGTAATATTTCATCATCGCCTGGTTCTTTTACTAGTTTTACACCACGTTCTTCAAAGAACTGATCTGTAAAGTTAGGATAGTAACCACGAGCCATAATATCAATGAACCATAAGTTGTTACGACGTTTCATATAACTTGCCATGATGTCTTGTGGATCACATGTTTTTGGATACATTTGAGATAATGCATACATTGTACCAACCATGTTTTCAGGATCAATTTCATGTGCAATCTTAACAACTTTTGCACTTGCCACAAACATATGGTGTTTAGCTTGATAAACTGTTTGTTCATCTTGCTTGTGCGTTCCAATTTGTGCATATCCATTTACTGCATTAATTTCATTAAACGTTAACCAATATTTACAACGACCTTTATAGCGTTCTAACACTGTTGTTGCATATCGAACATAACAATCAATCACATGACGACTTGACCAACCATCGTATTTTCTTGCTAAATGATCTGGAAGTTCATCGTGGCAAATTGTAATCAATGGTTGAATGTTATATTTTTCAAGTTCTGTGATTACATCATCATAGAATTTTAATCCTTCTTCATTTGGTTCTAATTCATCTCCTGTTGGGAAAATTCTAGGCCAACAAATAGAGAAACGGAATACGTTGAATCCCATCTCACCCATTAAAGCAATATCTTCTTTATAGTGATGATAGAAGTCAACTGCTTTATGACTAGGATAATATTGATCATCATAAATCTTTGCTTCTGCTCCATCTGGGAAACTTTCACGAGTAGGAACTTCACCTCTAGTTCCATCTGCAAGTTCTAATGTGATCATTCTTGGTTTTTCTAAAGATCCATCTGTTTCAAAATCATGAGTGGATAACCCTTTTCCACCTTCATTAAAGCCGCCTTCATATTGGAAGTCCGCTGTAGCTCCTCCCCATAAAAAGCCTTTTGTAAATTCTGCCATATAAGCTCCTTTCAACAAAAAAGAGGCAACACCTATAAAAAGCCTATCCTACTAATATACCTATTAGTATCGCTTTCTAAAGGTATTGCCCCACTAAATCCTTTGGGTAACAAACCAACATATATGTCTTATTTATTTGTACAGCCATATGATAGCGCATACACAAAAAGTTGTCAACACTTTTTGTAAACGATTTCAATAATTTTAAAAGTATTCTTTACAATACTCAATAAACTCCTTTTTGATAGGATGAAGGATTTTTCCTTTCTTATACACTAAAGCAATTGGATAATGCAAATCATCTTTTAAAGGAATCATTTTGATTTTTGGATTCTCAAATTCTTGATATACCTTTTTAAATGAAAGAGAAATACCTACATTTTCTTCTACAAAGCTAAACATCGTGCTTGTATGCGGCATTTCTATGGAAATATTTGGTTCAAATCCCGCTTTTTTACAAGCTTCATAAAAGATTTCATATCCCCCCGATCCTTTTTCTGGGAAGATAAATGCTTCATCTTTTATATCACTTAAATAAATTTCAGACTGCTTAGATAATGGATTTAATGTTGATACAACTACGCATAGTTCATCATCAATTAATGGAAATATGACATAATCAGATGGTTTATCTAATAAGTCTGTTCGAATTAATATAAAGTCAAAGTCATCAATATGATCAATGGCATATCTAGCACTGCTTTCTTTGATATGAAATTCTAGATGTTGATGGGATAAAGAAAAATCTCTCAACATTTTAGGAATGTGATATGGAGACAAAACACTCATACAGCCTAAGCGAATAGTATTAGGTTGCAATTCAACTAATGCACGATCATACATCATCAATATGGACTTGGCATATTTGTAAAACTTTTCACCTTCCACAGTTAAAACCGTTTCATGCATAGTACGATTGAACAATTGCACACCCAATTCATTTTCCATTTTCTTGATTTTCTTTGAAAGTGTACTTTGCGACATATTACATTCAAAGGCTGCTTCAGTAAATTTCTTTTTATCACTTAATACCACAAAACATTTTAAACTTTCGATTTCCATCATAATCACCCTATTCCATTTTGGAATATCTTAACGCAAACATCGAATTGTTTGCAAGTACATGTCTTAATATAATGCATATATTGATTGGAGGTAACACTATGCCAAATTATATGAGAAGAAAAATCATTATTTACTTAATTGGAATCTTTACACTTGCGATTGGATCCAATCTGTTTTTAAATGCTGCTTTAGGTGTTGCTCCATCTTGTTCTTTAGCATTAACTTTAACTTTTCTTCTTCCAGGCAGCTATGCACTCTATAATTTTATCGTGAATAGCTTGATCTTAATTCTAGAAGCACTCATTGTGCATAAATTTGGAAAAACACAAATCATTCAATTCATTATCACATTCATATATTCTTACTTAATTAAAATTACATCTATATTCTTAACACATATACAACCACATTCCTTCTTAGAACAAATTCTATTAGCTATATTGGCATGTATTGTCATGGCTCTAGGCATCACATTAACGATTCATTCCAATCTTACTGTTATGCCTTATGAAGGTTTTATTGGTGCATTGGCATTTCGTTTAAAAAAGGACTTTGGTAAACTTAGAGTAATCATTGATGTAACATTTACTCTTGCATCAATCGTTATATCCTTAATTTTATTGCACAATATTAATTCTGTTGGACTAGGTACAATTATCGCCTCTTTTTTAACAGGTAGTGTTGTATCTTTCTTTGATAGGATTTTAACCACAAGATTAAATCATTATCTTGGTTTAAGCTGTACAACAGTTTAAATTCAAATGTTGTATTATAATATATTTGAGGTACTGATTATGAAGAAAATATATACATGTATGCCATTAAATGAAGAACACAAAAAGCTATTGGAAAGTTCATCTTCCAATTGTGAATTTGTCCATTTAGGTTTAATTAAACCAACTCTTGATCAAGTCAAAGATGCGAATGTAATCATTGGAAATATTCCGGTTGAAACACTTAAAAATATTCCGAATTTAGAATTTCTACAACTCAATAGTGCAGGCACAAATGGATATTCTGATAGTCCTGACTTTCCTAAAAATGTATTACTTGCCAATGCATCCGGTGCTTATGGAGTCGCAATTTCAGAATGTATTCTAGCTGGCATTTTAACTTTAATGAAACATATTCCTAGCTATATTCAAAATCAATCTAACCATGAATGGAGGGATGAAGGAAACGTAAAATCTATTTATGGATCCAACATTCTTGTATTAGGTTTAGGTGATATTGGAAAAGAGTTTTCTAAACGAGCCTACGCAATGGGCGCTCATATTACAGGAATTAAAAGAAATATTCAAGATAAACCAGAATATATAGATAAATTATGTACAATGGATTCTTTGTATGACGAACTAGAGAAAGCGGATATCATTGTTTCGAGTCTTCCTGGATCTAAATCCACGTATCACTTATTAGATGAAAAAGCACTTACTCATATTAAGAAACAACCCATCTTTGTGAATGTAGGAAGAGGCACTTTAATCGATTCTAATATATTAGAAAAAGCATTAAAAGAAGGTATTTTCTCAGGTGCCTATATTGATGTTACTGATTCTGAACCATTACCTAAAGATTCAGAATTATGGAATACAAACAATTTAATCATCACTCCACATGTAACGGGTGGATATCATTTAGATGAAACTTTAAATCGTATTGTACAAATTAGTGCTACAAACATTAAGAATTATTGTGAAGGAAAAGAAATCATAAATAGAGTAAATCTAGAGGTATAAGAAGGAGCTGTAACGAGTAAGTGAATTTTATTGCTTACGGAGTTCAGCTCCTTTCTTTTTGCCTTATAGCTTCTAATTTAAATAAAAAATGAAAATACGCATCTAGCCTTACTGCTTTTTTGGGCACACTAAAAACAGATGTCTATTTTCATCTTTTTTTAACTCTTAGAGACTTAATTTAATTTGTTGCTTTTTTGAAACTCTAGTTTTCGAGTGTGATATCTTCTTAGATTATGACCGATACATACGAGTAGTATTTCCAATTTTACACCAGATATGCCGCGACGACGTAATTTATCATAATGATTGTCTTCTTTGATCTGTCCGAAGATTCCTTCACTCCAGATACTTCGTTGTGTCATATACTTTTTACCTTGCTCAGTCGAAAGATTTTCTTTGACTTCTTTTTTATAGGATTCAAGCTCTCGACACCTTTGTATCGTTCGTCCTGTTTTTGATTTCGTACACTGAGATCTGAATGGACAGCCTTCGCAATGTTCATTCTGATACATTTCAATTTCTCGTGGATACATGCCGCGCCTTTCAATTCGAGTATCCACCAATGTGAACTCATAGCCTGCTGGACAGATGACCTTATCTTCTTTATTTGGATTCATCTGGGCACGGGTAAACTGATTCTTAGACGTTTTCTTTTCAGCTTCTTTACGCATTCCACTGTATTTCATATACAATTGAATTCCATGTTCCTTGTCGTATTTATAGTTGTCAAAACTTCCGTATCCTGCATCTGCTGGTGTGGCATTTGGATAGCTTCCATAAGCCATATGATAGCCTTCCATAAATGGAATATATGTTCTAAGATCATTGGCATCACTTGACACATATACATGTCGAATATATCCCTCACTGCTGCCAACCTGCACATTATATCCAGGCTTGAATACATTTGTATGGTTGTAGTAATCATATTTCATGTGCATGAACGTTGCATCTGGATCCGTCTTTGAAAAGCTGTTTCGATCTCCTGCAATATCAGAATACATGGTGTATTTAAACATCTTCAAAGCATCTTCTTTAAATGCTTCCTGATACCTTTGTAGGTCATGCTTCTTTTTACCTTTACCATGCACAACTTGGATTGAATTCTTCGCCATCAGCTGTTCTATCACAGAAACTACTTCAAACAGGTAATCGAAATTAATTTCTCGCACAATTGAAAAACGAATATTTAAATTGTTTTTTGAACAGTATTTATTAAATGCAGAAAGCCTGTCCATGACTTTGATCCAACGCTTTTCTCTGAATTTCTTTGTAGCTTTCATCCATACAAAAGTCATTTTATTGGCATTGGCTTCAAATTTTGTTCCATCAATATATAAGACTTCTGTATCTATGACATCATGAGCTTCAATATACTTGTTGATATCTATAAATATATCTTCTATAGACATGGTAAGCTTGTCCTTGATAAACCTTTCAAAAGCCATATGAGAAGGTGTTGCACCATTCATAATGAATTTGAAACGGATGTCATATTTACATAATTTTTCTAAATCACGAAGAGAAGCATAACCATTTATCGCAAATGCAAGAATGACAGCTTCGAACATTTGGATTGCATCATATCCATGAGCGTTATCCTGTGAGAAATCGATATATTTAAAAATGTTGACCTCTTCTACGACTTCCTTCACAGTTCTTGAGATATCGTCTTTTTCAACGACATCATCATAAGAAAAACACAAAGGGAATTGAAATGATGGTTGATATGCATTACAATTAACTAGGTATTTGTTCACAAACATAGTATACCAAAAAAGACCGATATTCGGATTTTTAATCTCGAATATTCGGTCCTTTTTTATTAGGCTGAAACTTCTTTATCCGTTACAGCCCCTTTGTTTTATTAACTATTAAATGCTAAACAAGCAGCTCCTAATAAACCGCTATCTTCGTTTAGAGTTGATTTTCTTACTTTTACCAATGGTTCAACGACTGGATAAACCTTCGTCTTTACTAAGCTTTCCACTTCTTCTACAAATCCAGGTATCTTTAAAGCAACAGAGCCTCCAAGAATTACAATTTCTGGATCAATAAATGCTTGAATACCTGCGATAAAGTTTGCCAAATACAATTTAGCGTCATCCATAATCTTTTGCGCCTCTAAGTTTCCTTTTAAAGCTAAATCGTTTACTTCACCAGCATGAGCTACAATCATTCCTGCTTTTTCAGCACGTTGTTCAATAGCCGTACCACTACAAATAGCTTCTACACCACCTGGATAAATACTTCCATGGCTTGGTCCATTATTCCATAAACAAACGTTGGCCACTTCATTTGCAAATCCATGTGCACCTTGGAACACCTTTTTATTGATGACCAGTCCAGCTCCTAGTCCTGTAGAAACCGTTAGGTATTGAACGATATTATAATCTTTTCCTTCCCCAATTATAGCTTCTGCAAGTGCAGCTAAGTTTGCGTCATTTTCTAAATAAACAGGTTTATGAATCAAATTCTCTAATTCTTTTGTGATGCAAAATCCATGCCACTTTCCATGTAAATTTGGTGTGGTTAAGATTTTACCTTCAATCAAGTCCAATGGCCCTGGACAAGACATACCTACTCCGACAATTTCTTTGTCAAAGTTTTCAATAGTTTGTTTGATTTTAAATAGTGTAACATCTGGATTATCAGCATCAGTAGAAAATTGAGCTCTTTCCTCAATTTTATATCCTTCATCAATCAATGCGACTCGAGTATTGGTTCCACCAATATCAATTGCGACTGCATATTTCATTTTATATTCTCCATTCTATAGAAAAAGGAAACTCAAGGTTTCCTTTTATATGTAATTATCTGCTACTTAATTCTTATTCGTAATAACATTTAACTTTGTCTTGAGAGTTAAATAATCTAATTTTGTCAGCACATACTTTTCCACATGCTTCCATAGCTGCAGGATAGATTTCTAATGGTTCTCTATATCCTGGGTTTTCATTTAATGTTTTACGTGCTTGTTCGTAGAATGCAACTTTGATGTCACTTGAAATGTTGATTTTGCAAATACCATTCTTAACTGCTTCAGCGATTTCTTCATCTTTATTTGATGATCCACCATGTAATACTAATGGTACTGAAACTTGGTCAGTGATGTCTTTTAAGATATCAATACGTAATTTTGGTTTCATATCTTTTGGATAGATACCATGAGCTGTACCGATAGCACATGCGAATGTATCGATTCCTGTATCTTCAATAAATTGTTTTGCTTCTTCTGGAACTGTGTAGATAACACCTTCAGTTCCACCTTCAATAGAGTTACCTGTTGTACCAATTGTACCTAATTCTGATTCTACTGAAACATTAGCGATGTGTGCTGTTTCAACAACTTTTTTAGTAATAGCAACGTTTTCTTCGTATGGAAGTTTAGATGCATCGATCATTACTGATGTCATACCTGCTTGAATAGCACGTACAACTGTTTCGTATGAATCACCGTGGTCTAAGTGAATACATACAGGAACATCTGTATGAGCTGCTTCATAAAGCATAGCCTGAATTTGTGCATATCCAACGAAATTGAATTCATCTGGACTCATTTCCAAAATAACTGGTGATTTCATTTCTTTTACAGTCTTCATAACTGCTTTTAACAATTGGTCAGATCCAATGTTGAATGCAGGTACTGCAAAGTGGTTCTTTTGTGCTACTGTTAGCAAATCTTTCATGTTCATTAACATAATATGTTACCTCCTATTTAAACTATAAAGATTTTCCTTCTGATCCGGATAAGCGGATATAATGTTTAACTAATTCTTGACTTTCTTTTTCAACCTGGTGCATCATCACCCAGAAGTTGATGTCTGGATCTGCTGCCAAGTGTTTTTTGATTGCTTCTGTATTCGCATTCATAAAGTCACAACCAACATTAATTTTGTTGATTCCATATTTTACTGATTTCAAGATGTTTTCATCACCTGAACCAGATCCACCGTGTAATACAAGTGGCATTTTTGTAAGTTCTTTAATTTCTTTTAATCTTTCAAAATCAAATTTCGGAACATATCCCTCTGGATAATTTCCATGACTTGATCCGTATGATACTGCTAATGCATCAATACCTGTTTCTTGTGCAAATCGCAATGCTTGCTGAGGATTCGTTTTCATCTGATCACTAGTGAATTCTTCTCCTTCAGTGGCTCCCATGCATCCAATTTCACCTTCAACCGATGCGTCAAATTGCTGAGCAAACTCAACAATTTCGCGAGTCATTTTAATATTGCCTTCCAAATCATATCTAGAAGCATCTACCATTACACTTGAATATCCATCGTGCAATGCCTTCTTTAATAAAGGTACCTCTTGACCATGATCGAAGTTAAGTGCAACTTCGACACTTGCTCTGTTTGCCAATTTCTTTACAATTGGAGCAATTAAATCACTATCACAATGATTGACCATGTGTTCTTGCACAATGTTAATAATGATTGGCGCTCGAAGCGACTGTGCAGCTTCGATGCATGCACGAGTCGTTTCGATGTTAAAACAATTTATAGCCATCACTGCGTAGTTTCCTTGGTTTGCTCTTTCAAGCATTCCTTTCATTGAAACATACATATTTTTTTATCCTTCTTCTTAAACTTAAATTTTTTTATTCGAATGAGATTCCTGATAAATCTACTTCAGCTTCTTCTTCATCAATAGATCCGCCAGCGTATTCTTCATCAGTTAATTTTTTCTTCAATACATTTAATAAGATTGCTGTTACACAACTTCCTGCTAGCAATGCTACAACTGCGATTAATGGATTTGACATTGCTGGAATTACGAATACTCCACCTGATGGAACTTTAGATCCAACACCGAATGTAAAACTGATTGCTCCACATACACCACATCCAATTGAAGTTGAAGCAACTGTACGAAGTAAGTCGTTCATTGCGATAGGAATAACACCTTCAGAAATCATACATAATCCCATTGGGAATGCAACTTTGATTGCATCTTCTTCTTGAGCTGTAAAGATTCTCTTCTTCAATGCTTTTGATAACAACCATCCAAAAGTTACCCCAATTGGAGGTACCATAGCAGCTAATACTTTGATTGCTTCTGGTTCTGTAATTCCATCTAATAATAAACCATCACAAATTAAGTTAGGAACTTTACTGATTGCTCCACCAAAGTCAATACATCCGATGAATCCGATAATGAATCCGTATAATGTTTTTTGAGATTGGTCTAATCCAGTTACGAAGTTATTTAATCCGTTAGTCATAGCAGTGATTGGTCCACCTAATACGAAGTACATTAATAATCCACCAATCATAGCTGTTAATGTAGGGATAATCATCATTGGCATTAAAGCTTCAGCCCATTTAGGAACTTTTACATATTTACGAACAGCTAATGCAATGTAACCAGCAACGAAACCACCAATCATTCCACCAAGGAATCCTGCTCCTAAGAATGATGCGATTTGACCCATTAAGAAACCTGGGGCAATACCTGGACGGTCAGCAATAGAATAAGAAATGTATCCACCAATGAATGATGGTAATAATCCCATACCTAGAACACCAAGTGAAGTGAATGCACTAGGAACAGTCATCTTACTTAAATCTGTTACAACTTCTCCTCCCATTAAGTTACCAACGGCAATTAACAAACCTGATGCAACAACTAGTGGCAACATGTAAGAAATCGCTGTCAGCAAATGCTTTTTAATTTCTCCAATAGCTTTTTTCATTTTTTTACTCTCCTTCTTTTTATTATTAAGCTTATTTTGTTTTATTTAATTCTGCTTCTACTTTTTCAAGTAATTGTTTAGGTGCCTTTGTTACTAAACTAGTTCCAACTTTAACAACCTTCTTGTCTTTGAAACGTTCTGTACCAGTGATCTGAATATCAACTGCAAGAATAACAACATCCGCTTCTTGGATTTGTTCTGGAGTTAATTCATCTTCAGTTCCAATAGTACCCTGTGTTTCCACGTGGATCTCGTGTCCTAATGCTTCAGCGGCACGGATCAATTTTTCTTTAGCAATATAAGTGTGCGCAATACCTGATGTACAAGCAGCAACGGCAACAATTTTCATATTACTATCTCCTTTCTTCAGGACTTATGTCCTCTCTTTAACTGTCTAAATGATACAATGGAAAGCGCTTTCTTACACATTAATAGAGGGCATTTTATTGTGGTAATTTATTCCGGAAAATAAAACGGAAAGACTTTTTAATGTGGTACTTTTTCAAACGTCCGTATTAAATTACCGGATTTAATTGTGGTAACTTTTATGACTATATAAGAATAGTTAGGGTCTAGCTCTGCTTTAAGATTACTTGGGGCAGAGTGCTAGGCGGCTAAACAATCGCTCCAAAGTATTTTGGGACTTTTTTGGTGCCAGTAGCTATATATTTGTTGATTTCCAAGAGGATAAATATACGCTATTATAGAAATATAAGATTATTGTTGTACATTTATGTTCTTCATTCAGATATAAATGTCTTTCAGGATTATATGAATGAAACTCGGATTATTTTGTTTTGAAACGCACCTTTAATTACTGTTTTATCGTTTCAAAAGACACAGGAATAATTACTGTAGAACAGAAAAGAATCAACAATGCACTGATGGAGAATCGTAATGCGAATCATCAAATTAGTTACGAAAACAGCCAATGGCTAACGCAACTGGGATCGATTCAGAAACAGATGTATGTTGATCTTAGAAAAAGGTATTGATTTTGAAATCAACAAGAATGACGGAAGCATTAAAATAATTGAAAAAAAGACCCGGACAACTAAATGTTGTCCGAGCCCAATATCAGCTATAAACCGTTTTGGGGTATATGCCGCCCCTTAAAATCTTGGAGAGCAAATTCACCTAACCCCATCTA
This sequence comes from uncultured Holdemanella sp., assembly GCF_934772795.1. Lineage (GTDB taxonomy): Bacteria > Bacillota_I > Bacilli_A > Erysipelotrichales > Erysipelotrichaceae > Holdemanella. Next base: position 25,984 of record NZ_CAKVMR010000009.1, on the reverse strand, counting down.
AATTTATTGCGCCCTTTTATTTTCTCCTCCAACAAAAAAAAGCAGACCATCAAGATCTGCTTAGTTACACATATTAGTTAAATACTTCTTTTAGTTCTTCTACTGTTTTTGCGTTTAATAATTTTTCGATGTTTTCATCATTTCCTAATTTACCAGCAATCTGTGCCAATAACTTCATATGATTTCTTGCATATTCATGATCATTGCTTACGGCAAATAAGAAAATTAGTTTTACACCTTGGCCATCTAATGTTTCCCACTCGATTTCATTATTTAATTTACCAATCGCAATTCCTACCTGTGTTACAGAATCACTTTTTCCATGTGGAATCGCAACAAAGTTTCCAATACCAGTAACACCTTCTGATTCACGTAGATAAATATCTTTTACGAATTCATCAACATCTCCAATATAATTTGCATCTTTTAATTTGGCAGCCAAATGACGAATTGCTTCATCCTTATTTTTTGCCTCCATGTTTAAATCGATAATTCTTTCATCTAATACATCTTTTAATTCCATTTCCTTCTACCTCCTATTGAATTAAAAATTTATATAAATCTATGTTTGATTTCATTGATTTAATTTTTTTCAAATTTTCTTCTCTTTCTATAATCGAAATATATTCTTTATAGAAACACTGGATTCTTTTAATTTCTTCTGGAGTTGTCATTTTAAATCCTAATAAGAATACAAGATCAACTTCATCATCATTCCAGCGTATTGGTTCATCTAATACGGCAATTGATAATTTAGGTTCAATAACTTCGCTTTGTGCACCATGCGTTACACTAATATTGTTTCCAATCGAAGTTGTTGTGGCCTTTTCTCTTTCCATTACTGTTTCAAAGAAATTTGTTGAAACATATCCACGCTTTGCCATCGCTGATGACATAAAGCTTAAGAGTGATTCTTTATCCTCATACTTTTGATGTACAAAGATTAAATCTGGATCTAATAATGGATAACATTCTGGAGAGAATGATGTTACTTTTTCATCTCTGTTTTTTAGTACGATATCTATTTGTTCTCTTAGACTTACAATTCCACTGTCACTTAATAAGTTAGGAATCACAATAATTCGAGAATCCTTCACATCCAATTCCTTTTGGGTGATAATCACATCACTTGTTTTATCCCCATACAATTTATAGTCATGCGTACTCATAACACGAATCTCTTTGATTTCTGGAATTGATTTTTTTAATCGCTCCGTCAACAGTTGCGCATGTCCTCTTGAGAAATCGGCAATCAATAATACATTGAAATGACGTTTAATTCTTTCAAGTGCAGATTGTATATATAGAACAATGTAACCTACTTCATCCTCTGTTAATTGAAGACCATAATATTCTTCAAACATAATACTTATAGACATAGTAGCTCTAAATACTGTTTTATATTCAGACTTAATGAAATGTACTAATGAGTTTGTTTGAGACAAGCCATGACGAATTCTAAATATCGTTGGTCTTAAATGTATAATCAAACTTTCCTTTAGCTTTTCATCCTGCGATAAATCCACATCCAAAATATTCCCAACAACATGCAGTGACATATCTACGAATTCAATTAATTTATTGTCATATTTCTGTACTTGTTCAAGTGTTTCATCTACGGCTGAAATACCAATAAATTTTGAGCACATCATCTGAATGGCTAAAAATAACACTTCTTCATTCGAAAAGAATACATGTAGCTTTTCCTGTAGCTTCTTAAATATTGCCACCGTGAAAGGATATTCATTGTATTTTTGTAGGATTTGAATCTCTCCTCGATCTTCCACCTTTGGTGGTTCAATCTCTCTACGCTGATATGCGATACAACAATAAATAAAGATTTCATAGAATGACTCATCGGTAAAACGATAATTCCATTCATTTTCAGTTTCAATAATTGATTTTTGAATCAACTTCGTGTCCATGTTATAGAAGAAATAATCCATATTTGTTTTGATCTTTTCATTATCAAAATCACTCATGATAAAATCCTTCATCGCAACACGATATTCATTCTCATTACAATCTAAGCGATAACCTCTATTCTTCTCATTAGCGATTTTCACTTTATATGGAGCTAACCATTTTTCACATTCACGAATAACCTTCAACACAGTAGGTGCGCTCAAATACAATTCTTCAGTCAGCCTTTGTGTGGTGATTGTTTCCCATGGTCTTAATTTAAAGAATATTTTTAAAAGCTCCATTACACGATCATTATCATCATCTTTGACAACTACCGTATTTCGATTCATTAAAATCGACTGTAATTTTTGTTTCTGCTCTTCCGTACATTCCAACCACATTCCAACACGAGGCTTTTTCTGAATGACACCCATATCGTTCTCTTGAAGATATTCATTAATATCAAAAATTTTATTTCGGATAGATTTTTCTGACATACCCACCGCATCTGCAATTTGCTGTGTTGATACGACATCTCCATCAATAAGACAATTTAGTATTTCTGTATTATAGTATTGTTTTTTTGCTTCTTTCATACTCACCTCATCACCTTACACATAAAAAATAACATAAATTGTATACGCTTACGTAAAAAATCACGCCTTTTTAATGTGGTAATTTTCTTGATAATCAAAAACTTTTTACCACATTTAATGTGTTACTTTTTTAACAATTCATGTAAGGCTTCCTTTATTCGATAACATATGTCATCTACATTAGTATATTTATTTTTGAACTATAGAGCAAACGACAACAAGATTGAAATGAGCACCATTAGATTTTCTTATGAAAACGCATTATAATATGTAAAAGGATAAACATCATGTTTCATTTATTTAAAAAGAAAGAGAAAATAAAAAGAGAATTGCCACCAGGGACAATTCGTAAAGAGTTTCATTTTGAAGGAAATGTTCAAAACATCGGTTTTCGTTTTGAAGTACAAAGCCATGCCAAACCATTAGGCATTACAGGCTATGCCAAGAATAATGATGATGGAACAGTTACTGCGCAATTACAGGGAAACTTAGAAGATATTAATAGAGTCATATCAGATCTACATAATATCAATCGTATTCAGATTGATTCCATGACTGAAAAAGAGATTCCACTTGATTATTATGAGAATGATTTTATTATTCTATATTAAATTGAACAATGCTCATGATTTTGAGCATTGTTCTTTTTCATTTTCTTCTAAATATCTTAGATATACAGCTTTAGTAGCTTCTGCATCAGCAATTGCTTCTTCAATTGTGTCTCCCTCCACCACCTACGCATCCTTTTAAATCTGGATATTCAACACACCACTCTGTTTTACCATTTTCAAAATGCATAGGATATACTATCATTGCATAGTCCATACTATTTCCACCTTTCCTTTTTTTATATCATCACATAAACAAATAAAGATATCAATTCATTTATTTGAACTGATATCTTTTAACTTTATCTAGATAAGTTTGTATTCTTAGAATTCATGATCTTAAATACATCTTCTTGAGTTACCACATTAAAATCATGTTGAATCATAAGCTTTAATACACTCGCACTGATTGCAAAATCCACTGTCTTTTGAGGATCAAATCCATTGATTAGTCCATGCACAAATGCAGCGCCATACGCATCTCCAGCTCCTACAGCTTCTAAGCTGTGTACTCTATGAATTGGACTTTGGTAGAATTTACCATCTACATAATAGATTCCCATCCAATCTCCCTCTTCAACAGTATGCATATTTCTCAATACACTAGTCACACTCTTCACATTCGGGAATTGACGAGTAATTTCTAACATACCCTCTTTATACGTATCAATCTGATCAATGCCTGTAGATAAATCTCCATCAAAGGCATGAATTCCTAGTGTTGCTTCAAAATCTTCATCATTGGCAATACAGACATCTACATACTGCATCAAATCTCTCATCACAACCTGAGCTTGTTCTTTAGACCACATTTTTCCACGATAGTTTAAGTCACAAATAACTTGAACACCATTTTCCTTACAATACTTCAAAGCATTTCTTACAGTATCCTCAACATATTTAGATACAGCAGGTGTTACACCTGAAAAATAGAAAACATCTCCTGGCTCTAAGATATTTCCCCAATGATATTCGCTTGGCTGAGACAATGAGAAAGCACTAAACGCACGATCATAAACTACGTTTGTACTACGAATATCGCTTCCTTTTTCAAAGAAGTAAATTCCTAATCTGTCTCCACCTCTAACCAAATAATCCGTATTTACACCATAATGACGAACTTCACTCAACGCAGACATTCCTACTGGATTGTTTGGTACTTTCGATACAAAAGCACATTTATCTTCAAACATGGCTAGACTCACTGCAACATTAGCTTCTGCACCACCATAACTTGCCTCAAAACCATCGCTTTGCATAATACGCAAGTTTTCTGGTGTCTTTAAACGAAGCATGATTTCTCCAAAAGTTACTACCTTCATAATATATATCCTCCATAAACGCTTTAATTATACCATTTTTTAATATTTACTCATCTCAATTTTTCCATCTTTTTATGAAAGGGATTTCAAAAAAGTACTTGTATTTTGTTTTTACCTGTGCTATCATCCCTCATGTAAATAAAGGCTGTTACTGGTAATGCAGGCAAGACCAAGATATTTAAGTTGCATTTTTAATGCTCCTTTTATCTTGGTCTTTTTTATTGCCATAAGCCTGGAAAGAGGAGAATATGAATTATCAACAATTAGGAAATGATATCATTCAAAACATTGGTGGTATCGACAACATCAAACAATTAACACATTGTGCTACTCGTTTAAGACTTGAATTCTATGATATGAATAAAGTCAACACAAAGAAAATCGAATCATTAAACGGTGTAATTAGCGTCGTAGAAAAAGGTGGACAATACCAAATCGTAATCGGCAACGAAGTACAATCGGTCTTTAGAGCTATTCAATCCCAAATGAAAGATGTCCCTTCTACTTCTCATGAAGAAGCTGAAGAAGAAAAAGGAAGTGTTGTAAACCGTATTATCAGTGTTATTTCTACAACATTTACACCTGTTATCCCTGCTTTAATTGGTGGAGGTATGATCAAAGCCGTACTATCTATCCTAGTTTTATTTAACTTAGTAAATGAAGCAAGTTCTACCTATGAAATCATCAACTTTATTTCAGATGCTCCATTCTACTTTATGCCCGTACTTCTTGCGTATGGAGCCAGTCAAAAATTTAAAACAAGCCCTATCATGGCAATGACTATGGCATGTGCTCTTTTACACCCAACATGGTCTAGTCTAGTTTCAGCCGGTGAACCATTAACATTCTTTGGAGCTCCCGTTGTATTAGTCGACTATGCATCTAGTGTAATTCCTATTATTTTAAGCGTATGGATTATGTCTTATGTTGAAAAGTTTGCTGAAAAATATTCACCATCTATCATCAAATTTTTCTTAAAACCACTACTAGTAATGTTTATCTCTGTTCCTATTGCCTTAATTATTGTTGGTCCATTAGGTAACTTATTAAATGATTTAGTACAATCTGGAGCTAACTATTTAAATGCACACGTAAGCTGGTTAATTCCAATGTTGATGGGTGCCTTCCAACCATTCTTAACACTAACAGGTACTGCATGGGCTATGACACCAATCGCAACAAGTCAAATTTCTACACTTGGATATGAAATTGTAAATGGTCCTGGTATGTTGGCAAGTAATATTGCACAAGGTGGTGCTACTTTGGCTGTCGCATTAAAGGCAAAAGATGAAAACTTAAAATCACTCGCATCATCATCTGGATTTACAGCTGTTATGGGTATTACAGAACCATGTTTATATGGTGTCCTATTAAAATTAAAACGTCCATTTGTCGCATCAATGATTGGTGGAGCTGCCGGAGGTATCTATGCTGGAATCACAGGTCTAGTACGTTATGCCTTTGTTTCTCCAGGATTAACTGCCATCCCTGCATTTATTGGTAAAAACCCTATGAACGTAGTACACGCCATTGTCACAATTATCATTTCTTTCGTTGTTGGATTTGTCGCATCATGGATTCTAGGATTTAAAGAAGATGAACCACAAGAAGAAGCTATTTCTACTGCTGTTTCAAAAGATGAAGTATCTGCACCTTGCGATGGAACTGTAAAACCTTTATCTGAAGTAAATGATGATGTATTCTCACAAGAAATCATGGGAAAAGGTATCGCAATTGAACCTAGCACAGGAAACTTATATGCACCTTGTGATGGAACAATCACTGTATGTTTCCCTACTGGTCATGCGATTGGATTAAAATCAAAGAATGGTACTGAAATTTTAATGCACGTAGGTATTGATACTGTAAACCTACAAGGAAAATATTTTGATCCTCAAATCAAGGTGAATGAAGAAGTTAAAAAGGGACAATTACTATTAACCTTTGATTTAGACAAAATCAAAGAAGCTGGTTATGACACAACAACGCCTGTTATCATCACAAATTCAAAGGATTTTAATTCCATTCAAATTGAAAACCAATCAACAATTCAACACGGAAACAAATTAATTTCTTTAGACTAGGAGGTAAACCATGCACTATTCTAAATTAAAAGACTTCCCACAAAATTTCTTGTGGGGAGCATCCACTTCAGCTTACCAAGTTGAAGGTGCTGTTGCAGAAGATGGTAAAAGCCCATCTATCATTGATATGTATGAACATCCAAGTGATGTAGCTGACTTTTCTGTCGCATCTGATCATTATCATAGATATAAAGAAGATATTGCTCTATTTGCGCAAATGGGATTAAAAGCCTATCGCTTCTCAATCGCATGGACACGCATCTTACCTAACGGAACGGGTGAAGTGAATGAAAAAGGCATCGAATTTTATAACAATGTCATTGACGAGTGTTTAAAATACAACATCGAACTTGTTGTTACGATGTATCATTTTGATTTACCTTACTGCCTAGAAGAAAAGGGTGGCTGGTTAAACCGAGATACAATCAAAGCTTTTGTTGAATATGCCAAAGTATTATTCGACCACTTTGGATCAAAAGTAAAATATTGGTTAACAATCAACGAACAAAACACTATGATTTTACATCCAGGTGCGATTGGTTTGCCTAAAGGTGGAAAATTACCATCAAAGAAAGACTTGTATCAACAAAATCACCATATGATGCTTGCCCAGGCAAAAGTTATGAAATTGTTCCATAATATGGTTCCAGAAGGAAAAATAGGTCCTGCACTAAATTTAACAGCTATGTATCCTGCAACTTGTAATCCAAATGATGCGATTGCCGCTCACAACTGGGAAGTATTACGTTGTTGGAACTTTGTTGATGTATGTGCATTTGGAAAATACCACCCTTTGGCATGGTCTTACCTAACAGATCGTAATATTGCTCCAGAAATTCAAGATGGAGATTTTGAAACATTAAAAGGTGCAAACCCAGACTTTATCGCAATGAACTATTACTCAACCGCAACAATTGCTGCTAGTAAGGGTGATGCTTCGGATGTAGCGGCAAGAGCCGGTGATCAACAAATTATGTTAGGTGAACAAGGTGTATATCGTCCAAGCGAAAATCCATATGTAGAGAAAACACAATATGGATGGGTTGTTGATCCAGTTGGATTCAGATATACTTTAAGAAAGGTATACGAACGTTACCAACTTCCTATTCTAATCACAGAAAACGGAATTGGCGCCAATGACACATTGGAATCCGATGGATGTATTCATGATCAATATCGTATTGATTTTATTCAAAAGCACCTTCACCAGATGCGCTTAGCCATTACAGATGGTGTTGAAATGCTTGGCTATTGTCCTTGGGCGGCTATTGATGTTGTAAGTACACACCAGGGATATAAGAAAAGATATGGATTTATTTACGTGGATCGTGATGAATTTGATTTAAAAGAATTAAAGCGTTATAAAAAAGATAGTTTCTATTGGTACAAACAAACCATCGAAGAAAACGGAAAGAATATCTAAGTATAAGAGGTGCTTCACATGATTATTGAAAAATTTCTAAACAACAATATGCTTCTAGTGAACGATAATCATGATGAAATGATCGTGATGGGAAAAGGTTTGCGTTTTCACTATAAGGTCGGAGATGAAATTAAAAAAGAAGACATTGAAAAAACATATGTTCTTCAAGAGGGCTCAAATAAAAGCGGATATCTTCAAGTTTTAGAAAATGCACCTGACATCTATCTAGAAATTGTGCAGCATATCATTGAAACAGCTCAACTTAAAATATCTTCTCCATTCAACGAACAAATCTTTGTGACCTTGTTAGATCACTTGTTGTATGCAGTAGAAAGATATGAGAAAGGAATTATTCTACAAAATAGAATGTTGTGGGAAATCCAAAAATTCTATCCCAACGAATTTATGATTGGCCTACATGCCGTAGATTATATTAATGAAACATTAAACATTCAACTTCCTGAGGCTGAAGCTGGAAATATCGCATTTCACTTTGTGAATGCACAAATCAAATCGAATGATCTTTCAACAGAGAATGGTATGTTGATGGTTAAAATGTTAAAAGACATTTTCCAAATCATTCAATTAAATTACGGTTATACAATCGATGAAGATTCCCTTCATTATTCAAGATTTGTTGTGCATATGCAGTTTTTCTTACAACGACTTTTAGAAGATAAAATGCTTGAAAATGAAAATGATGATATATATTATTCGTATATAATCAAAAATTCTTCAGCATTGGATTGTGTCGAACAAATCGAAAAATATATCGATAAATTACTACATAAACAAATTACACGTGATGAAAAGATTTATTTAATTGTTCATATCACACGAATTACTACTCGATAAGTATCGCAAATGCGATACTTTTTCTTTTAAATTATGTGGAATTATGGAATGTGTAGCACTCTGCTTGTCAAAGTGCTAATAAGGTGTATAATGTAATCAATTTATTAAGGAGGAACACTCATGAACAAACAAAAAAAGCCTTTATATAGATATTACATGATCATATTGATTGTCATTATGGCTTTAAACTTTATCGTATTCCCTATGTTTCAACAATCCAAGCTTGAAACAACGAATTATTCCGATTTCTTAAATAAAATTGAAGAAAAGAAAGTAGATACCGTTCAAATTGAAGATCACAATATTTATTACACACTAAAGAAAGATTCAACAGATAAGACCTATAAAACAGGTGTTATGAACGATTCAGATTTAGTCAATCGATTGGATAAATCCGGAGCTAAATTTGGACAAGTCTACCAAGAACAAATGAATCCAATTTTATCGAGTTTAATTTCCTTTTTCTTACCATTAATCATTTTCTGGGCATTTGGCGCATGGATGTTTAAGCGTATGCAGAAGAAAATGGGCGGAGATGATCAAATGTCATTTTCACAAGGCTCTGGTTTTGGTCTAGGCAATCTAGGTAAGAGCAATGCCAAAGTCTATGTCGGTGAACAAACTGGAAAAACATTCAAAGATGTTGCTGGACAAGAAGAAGCGAAGGAAAACCTACAAGAAATTGTCGACTTCTTAAACAATCCAGCAAAATATAAAGAGATTGGTGCCAAGATGCCAAAAGGAGCCTTATTAGTAGGTCCTCCTGGAACAGGTAAAACATTACTTGCCAAAGCCGTTGCGGGTGAGGCAGGTGTTCCATTCTTCTCGATTTCCGGTAGTGAGTTTGTTGAAATGTTTGTCGGTAGAGGTGCCGCTAAAGTACGTGATCTATTCAAACAAGCTCGTGAAAAAGCTCCTTGTATTGTATTTATTGATGAGATTGATACCATCGGTAAAAAACGTGATGGCGCAGGAATGAACGGTAATGATGAGCGTGAACAAACATTAAACCAGTTACTTGCTGAAATGGATGGATTTGATGGTTCAAAAGGCGTTGTATTACTTGCAGCTACAAACCGTCCAGATTCATTAGATCCTGCTTTAACGCGTCCCGGTCGATTTGATCGAAGAATCCCAGTTGAACTTCCAGATCTTGCAGGTCGTGAAGCCATTCTTAAATTACATGCCAAAGATATCAAATGCTCAAACAACATTGACTTTAACGTCATCGCTAGAGCTAGTGCAGGAGCAAGTGGTGCAGAACTTGCCAACATTATTAATGAAGGTGCTTTATTAGCGGTTCGTGACCATCGTAAAACAGTAGTTCAAAAAGACTTAGAAGAAGCCATTGAAATTGTTATTGCAGGTGAACAAAAGAAGGGTGCCGTCATTTCAAATCGAGAAAGAATGATTGTTTCTTATCATGAAATTGGACATGCACTAGTAGCTGCCAAATGCAAAAACACAGCGCCTGTTCATAAGATTACAATTATTCCTCGTACAAAAGGGGCTTTAGGCTACACTATGCAAGTAGAAGAAAATGAACAAAACCTACTATCAAAAGAAGAAGCTTTCCAGAAAATTATGGTGTATACTGGTGGTCGTTGTGCTGAAGAATTGATTTTCAATTCGATCACAAGTGGTGCGAGCAACGATATTGAACAAGCTACTAAACTTGCTAGAGCCATGATTACACGTCTAGGTATGTCGGATGAATTTGGTATGACAGCCTTAGAAACAGTAAATAACCAATATTTAGGTAGCGATACATCTCTAGCTTGTTCAAATGAAACAGCTACTAAGATTGATGAGGCAACCATCGCATTAATTAAAAAAGCGCATGATGAAGCTTATCAAATTCTAAAAGACAATAAGATGAAGCTACATGAACTTGCCAAATTCTTATATGAAAGAGAAACCATTACAGGTGAAGAATTCATGTATATCTTAAATAAACCAGCTGAAATCCCAGCACAAACAAATAAAGATTAAGATGTGTGTAATGCACATCTTTTTTAAATATAATGTATTGCGAGTTTTTGCATTATATTATATTTCGTTTGATAAAAGTTTTATCAAATTGTATAATTTTAATATAATATATTGCGAGTTTTTATATTACTTTATACTAGGAGGATTTATGGAAATTCAAAGAAATCTATATTTACAGAAATTGATTGCTTGTCAACATGACGGACAAATCAAAGTCATCACAGGCCTGAGAAGATGCGGAAAATCGTTTCTACTTTTCCATCTTTTTAAAAATTATCTATTAGAAAACGGCATTGATAACCAACAAATTATCACTTTTGAATTGGATCAGATGAAAGACATTCAATATCGAAACCCCATTGAACTTTCAAAGAAAATCCATAATATTGTTGACAATACGGCACAACAATATTATCTATTCATTGATGAAGTACAAATGTCCGATGAAGTAAATAATCCTTATAATCCAAAAGGAAAAAAAATTTCTTTCTATGATATGTTAAACGACTTAAAAGAACTATCAAATTTGGATATTTATGTAACTGGCAGCAATTCTAAAATGCTTTCTAATGATATCTTAACGGAGTTTAGAGGTCGTAGTGATGAAATAAAAATTCATCCTTTCTCCTTTTCGGAATATTATTCATTTGTTGGTGGAGATAAAGAGGAGGCATTTGATAATTATTCGTTTTATGGTGGAATGCCTTTTCTACTCACAAAACAAGACGAAACCTCCAAGATTGAATATCTAGAAAACTTATTTAAAGAAGTGTATATTCGAGATATTGTAGAACGCAAACATATTGAAAGAGAAGATATTTTAAGTTCTATTATTGATTTATTATGCTCGTCTGTAGGTTCTTTAACAAATCCATCTAAAATCACTAAAGCTATCAATTCCAAACAACAACGCAGCGGAAAAGATATTGTTTATCTCCCCACAATTAATAAATATATTAATTTTTTAGAAGATTCTTTTCTTTTTAAAGAGGCTTTGCGGTTTGATGTAAAAGGAAAATCTTATTTAGATTTCCCAAAAAAATACTATTGCGAAGATATAGGATTGCGGAATGCAAGAACCGGCTTTCGACAAATTGAAATGCCGCACATTATGGAAAATATCTTATACAATGAATTAATCATTCGTGGATTTAAAATCGATGTGGGCGTAGTCTACGAAAACATTAAAACGGAAAAAGGAAACTATCGAAAAGTAGCTAGAGAAATCGACTTTATTATTCAAAAAGGAATGAAAAAATATTATATTCAATCCGCTTATGCAATGGAAAATGAAGAGAAAGTATATTCTGAATCACGTTCACTAAACATTACTGGAGACAGTTTTCCAAAAATTATTGTCAGAAGAGATATTCGTAAACGTTTTTATGATGAAAATGGAATTTTAAACATTGGCCTAATTGATTTTTTATTATCAGACAATGTTCTTTAATATAATATATTACAAGTTTTGATATTATATTATAGCAAATGCAGGGTTGAAAGCCCTGCATTTTTAATATTCTTCTTTTAAAAGAAAATCAGCCAAGTATATTATTTTTACGCCTTCTATATTGCCTGTTGATAATTCATCTAAAGTAACCACATATTTTGGATAATTATCTCTTATTTCTTCATCACAAACATCTAATCTTGTGCGTAATGCATAAAATAGAAGGATATCATTTACTCTTCACCCTTTTTACATTGTTTTAAAGCTTCCATTAACTTTGTTTCATCCAAAGGCTTAGCCAAATGCATATTCATGCCCGCAATTTTACTATTGAGCATATCTTCCACAAATGCATTGGCACTCATCGCAATGATTGGTATTTCTTTGGCATCTGCTCGTTTTAATGAACGAATCTTTCTTGTCGCATCTAAACCATTTAGTTTTGGCATCATGATATCCATTAAAATAAAATCAAACTCATTTATTTGACTCTGCTCAAATAAACTTACGACTTCTAGTCCATCCTTAGCACATGTAACTTGAATACCATTTCGTTCTAACATATATTTAACGATTTCCATATTCAAATCATTATCTTCAGCCACAAGTGCATGTAATCCTTCTAAAGAAACTGATTCTGTAAATTTAGCCTTGTTTTCAATTGGCTTTCCTAACTTAAAAGGAATCTGAATTGTAACAGTTGTACCTACTCCCTTTTCACTTTCCAAGTGGATTTTTCCATGCATGTAATCCACGAGCTTTTTGGCAATTGGCAAGCCTAGACCTGTACCTTGATATGTGGATCTACTTGAACTATTTTCCTGCGCAAATAAATCAAAGGCGTGTTTAATAAAATCTTGACTCATTCCAATACCATTATCTTTACAGCTAAATTCTAAAAGCGATGTCGAATCATCTATGATTTTTTCATTCATCCATACATGGATTTCTCCATTTTCTGGTGTAAACTTTACGGCATTCTGTACAACAATCATTAGTATTCGTGATAGATAGATTGGATATCCTCTAAAATTTGAATGACTTAACTGACCTTCATACCAATCCAAGATATATTGAATATTCTTATCTTGTGCCAATTGTTGCGCTTCTATATTCATGTTTCCCAATAGTTTAGTTACATCAAAATCCGCTTCTTCTTCTGTAAAATGATCACTTTCCAAATCGTTCATATCCAAAACGTCATTGACTAAAGAAATCAAATAATTTAAAGACTGATGGATCTTATTTCGAGTCGATTTTTGAAGTTCTAAATCATCCGGATTTTGATCTGCCATATGAAGCATACCAGAAATGCCATTTAAAGGCGTACGCATATCATGGGACATATTCTGTAAGAAACGCGTTTTTATTTTGGCTTCTCGCTTCGCCTGTTCGGCCTCAAAGAATAAATTTAATTCTTTACGCTTTGTTTCGCTAATTGTACGAATGGTTGCGATTGCCTGCGTTACCTTACCATTCTCATCTCTTTTACGAACAATATAACGCAACTTATGCCAGTTACCATCTGCCATTCGATATTCAGCTAAAATATCACCTTCTTTATCAAGTCGTGAAGCTAATGTTTTTATATCCACAAATTGATGTATGATATTTCGATATTCTGGTGCAACCTCTTGTTCGCAAACCTCATACATCCTTTTAGATGCACAACCCGACTTAGGAATAATCTCACTTCCAGAAATTCTTTCATATGTATCTGTTTCTAAATCCAATTGATAAATTGAACTATAACTTTTCGCAATGGTAGAAATCGTTTCATTACTTCTCTTCGTCTCTTCTAAGGCATCCTGCAACCTTTTCTGAGCCGCTCTTTCCTTCTCAATAATATCATCAATATAACGGAATCCTAATAATACGTGACACGACTCTTCATCTTCACTTACTTTAACTACTTTTGTTTCAAAATATTGATGATTCTGCGCATTTGGATAACTATGATAATGCTGCGTAAGACTCGCTTGATTCTTTAACAACATCTTTAAATTTTCTTTTGAAAACCACCATAAAAATTCAGGCTGCTCATCTTTAGGAATATATTTCATCGCATATTGATACGTATATTCATAAAAGTCCTTATATTCCAAATAATTTTTGATCAATTCACTCGCATTCGTTTTATCTCGAATATGAACAGGTTCAAATTTACCACTGTTAACTTCCAAATAATAGATAGCCGTAAAGTCAGAGCTTAGACTTTCTAGAATTTGTTTCTCTTCTTCCAATCGATCATTTCTTTCTTTTTCCTGTTGGACAATATCATTCACCAATTTAAATCCCAACACAAAATCATCTGTCTCTTCAGATATTTGGGCAAAACAAACCTGGAAGTAATCTACATCCCCATTATATTCTCTTTGAAAAACAACAGGATATACTTTTTCTTTCTTAATTCGTTCACGAACAACGCGATAATCCACTCGTTTTAAGAATTCCTCTTGATCTTCTTTACACACATAGTGTAATGCATATTTCTCCATGCTCTTTTGGTAATTATTTTCTTTGGCAAATTTTTCAATTGCCTCTTGAGAAATATGATTGCCTTTTTTTGACTGTTGACACAACTCCACCGTCAAATCCTGATTGACCATCCATACAGTGACATATTCATGGCTTAATCCAGAAATAAAACGTTGTTGAAGCAGTGTTTTCTCTTTATGTTTATGAATATCAATAAAGAAGCCACATACACTCACAATCTTTCCTTTTTCATTTAAAACAGGCTTTCCAATCGCACGATACCAACGATATTGTTTGTCTTTATTCTGAAGACGATACTCTACCTCATATGTTGCAGTCGAATCTTTCGAATCATGAATATTTTCAAACTCTTCTTTCACAAGATCAATATCTTGAGGATGCATATGTTGCCACAACATAGAAAATGGAATATGCGTCTCATCTTTAAATCCATAAAGCATCTCAGATAGACTTTCATTTCCTATAAACTCTACTGGCCTTTCATTATCATCAAATTGAACGCGATAACGAGCCTCACCAAGCTCTCCATATAGTGCATCATCACTATCTTCATTTATATATACCCAAACAGAAAGATTCTCGTCATCATTATAACGATCAATTTTCAAACGAATTAAAGTCCCATCCTTTTTACGATACGTAACATTCACTGGATTGCCAGAAGCTAAAATATTATATACATAATCATAGTCCAAGACTCGATCAATCACTTCTTTATAATCACAAGCTACGTATTGATCTCGATACAATTGCATCGCATCCGAATAGGAACCTTTTGTGTCTTTGGCAAAAGCACGAAATGATTCTGGAGCTAAAATATCACGAAAACAATCTGTACTTCGATCAACAATGAAAATTCCTGTGTATTTAGGTGCTATTAATCGCAAAAATTGTTCAGCATCTCTTTTTTCTTGAAGAAGTTGGTTCATAATATGGCCTCCTCATATTGATACTTCAATTATAAATGACTATTTCATATTTTTAAATCTAAATCTAACCAAAAGAAAAAGGAAGCTCAACGCTCCCTAATCACATAAGTCATACAAATCTAAAATCAATTGTTCTGTCTTTTCCCAACCAAGACAAGGATCCGTGATTGACTTTCCATATACATCTCCATCGGTTGGCTGATTTCCATCCTCTAAATAACTCTCAATCATCAAGCCCTTCACTAGCTTTTTGATATCTTCTGACTTACTTCTAGAATGCATAACATCCTTCGCAATTCGAATCTGTTCTAAATATTGTTTATTTGAATTCGAGTGATTACAATCCACAATACAAGCTGGATTCTTTAAATCGGACTTTTCATATAAATGAATCAATTCCATTAAATCTTCATAGTGATAATTCGCATGCGCATGATTAAACTTATCCACATAACCCCTTAAAATCGCATGAGCCAATGGATTACCATCCGTCTGTACTTCCCAACCACGATATACAAATCTTTGATCGGCTTGAGCCGCTACAATCGAATTCATCATAACGGTAAGATCTCCACCTGTAGGATTCTTCATACCCGCAGGAATTCCCACACCACTCGCTACAATACGATGTTGTTGATTTTCAACACTTCTTGCACCAATCGCAACATAACCTAATAAATCGGATAAATACGCGTGATTTTCTGGATACAACATTTCTTCTGCACAAGTAAAACCAGTTTGTGTAACTACATCCGTATGTAATTTACGAATCGCAATGATTCCCTTCAACATATCCTCTTCGGCATGTGGATCTGGCTGATGCAACATCCCCTTATATCCAACACCCTTCGTACGAGGTTTATTTGTGTAGACACGTGGAATCATAAAAATCTTATCTTTTACTTTTTCTTGTAATATAGCCAAACGATTCATATAATCTAAAACCGCATCTTCACGATCCGCACTACAAGGACCAATAATTAAAATTAAACGATCATCTTTTCCAGTAAAAATATCTTCAATTTCTTGATCCCTTTGTTTCTTAATTTTTTGCACCTTATAAGGTAAAGGAAACTCCTTCTTTAATTCTTCTGGAGTAGGTAACTCCTGTATCTTCTTCATATCCATGTTCAACATCCCTCTTTAATCTCCCTTTGACAATATCATATTCTAAATATTTTTTCAAAAAAAGAAAGATGAAGTCAAGCTCCATCTTATTTTAGTGATTCAACAAATTCTTTGATATGTTTAGCATCCAAACCATAATAATCCAATAAATTTGCATAACCATTCCTTTATCGGTATAATACCCCAAGTTTGACAGTTAAAAAAGTACACCCATCATTTACATGATGCAAGATTTTTTCCAAAAAATTAAGCCTTCTTTTTGTAAATAACGTTACCAATACCCTGTACAAGCTGAACAATGACAATCAATACAATGGACGTCACTACAAGGTAACTAATATCATATGCCTGATATCCTTTTCGGATAGCGATATCTCCAAGACCGCCACCACCAAGTGTACCAGCCATTGCACTCGCACCAACCATATTGATAATCAATAAAACAATACCATTTAATAGTCTAGGTACAGATTCTTTAAAATATACCTTTGTAATAATTTGCAGATCCGTAGCACCAAATGATTTTGCTGCTTCAATCACACCCGCATCTGTTTCTCTCAATGCATTTTCAAATACACGTGCAATAAATGGAATTGCGTAAATTGTTAATGGAACGATTGCCGCAGTTGTACCAATAGATTTGCCAGCAATTACACGCGTCACTGGAATTACAATTACCATTAAGATAATGAACGGAAATGAACGGAATACATTCACAATCACATCCAGAATTCCATACACAATACGATTTGGTTTCAATCCATCTTCAGCAGTCAATGTCAAAATTACCGCAGGAATAAAACCTAGTACAACCGCAATTAAAGTCGAGAAGAATACCATGTATAATGTCTGCCATGTTCCTTTTAAGATTACATCTAACATACTCATAGTACCTCCCAAGTAACATTCTTACTTTCCAAAAACTGAAATACACGCTCTTTATCTTTTTCTTGAATATTCAAGATCAACGAACCAAATACATTTTCTCTAAACTCTTCTAGTTTTGCCCAGCAGATAGAGAAATCAATGCCTAATTCTCTTGCCATTTCTGTAATTACAGGTTCATCAGAAGAATCATCTGTAAAGAACAGCTGCACATTCACACCCGCTTTTGGCAATACCTGGCCTTCTTCACCCAGGAACTTCTTCACATCTTCTGTTGGTTTCACAAATAACTCTTCTGGTTTACCCTCTGCCAAAACAACACCATGCTTTAAAAAAGCTACTCTTTGACAAATCTGTTTTACAACTTCCATCTGGTGTGTAACCACAACAATTGTGATACCAAGTTCTTCATTGATCTGCTTTAAAAGTTCAAGAATTCCATGTGTGATTCTAGGATCCAATGCACTTGTAGCTTCATCACAAAGCAAGATCTTAGGATCATTCACGAGTGCTCTAGCAATCGCAACTCTCTGTTTCTGACCACCAGATAGATTTTCTGGACGTTCATGCATTTTATCTTTCAAGCCAACAAGTTCAATTAAATGTTCAATTTTCTTTTTATTTTCTTCTGTATTTGGATTTTCATTCCAGAAGCGAAGAGGCAATGCAACATTGTCATATACATCCAATCTAGAAAGAAGATTGAAGTTCTGGAAAATCATACCCATATCTTTTCTCAGCTGGCGTAACTGCTTCTTATCATTTACATCAACTGCAGTACCATCTACTGTGATCGTACCACTATCATATGTTTCCAATCCATTGATACAGCGAAGCAATGTCGATTTACCAGCACCACTCTGTCCAATGATTCCATAGATTTCTTTTTCATGAATCTGGAGATTAATATCCTTTAATACTTCAAGTTCTCCAAAACTCTTTCTTACATTTACAAGATTTATCATCTCTACGCTCCTGTCTATTTACGCGAATATTCAGAGGGTCTCCCCTCTGAATATTACTGATTGTACTGTTATAATTTTTTGATTAGTCTACTGGATTGCCTTCTGTATCAATGAAGGAAGCAATCACAGATCCCTTATATGTATCTTCAATATATGACTTTACTTCATCAGATGTAATAGCCTTTACAAGTGCTTTTGTCTTTTTAGTATCAAGATTTTCATCCTTTACAACAACATAGTTTGTTCTCTTTACACTTGTTTCCTGGTCAAACTGTTCAACATAGATTGCTGGGTGCTTGCTTGGAAGATCAGCTTCTAAAGCATAGTTACCATTTGCGACTACTGCATCAACATCTTCAAGTGTTAATGGAACCTGTGCAGCTTCCACTGGCTGAATATCATAGTTATGAGGGTTGAGTTCTTTATTTCCATTGAATGTTGTTTCAGTTACATATTCATCTGTTCCTGGATCCTCTAATAAACCAGCCTGAACAAGTACTCTTAAACCTCTATCTAAGTTATCTGCATCATTTGGCAAGGAGATTGTTGCGCCATCCTTGAGATCCTTGATATCTGTTACTGTTGCAGAATAGATACCCATTGGTTCAATATGAACACCAACTGCAGCAGCCAGATGAAGGCCCTTAGAAGTATTCTGATCGTTCATGTAGCCTAGTGTCTGGAAGTAGTTCGCATCAAGAGAACCTTCTTCCAAAGCTGTATTTGGTGTAATGTAATCTGTAAATTCTGTCACTTCTAATGTCCAGCCATCTTTTGCGAGAACATCTTTTACGACATTATTCAAGATTTCAGCATGTGGTACTGCAGTCGCACCAACTTTGATTGTCTTGTCTTCACCGGATGTTTTTGTAGATGTGGATGAGCAGCCAACTAATGCGAATGCTAATGCTACTGTTGCGATTGTTCTGATTGCGTTTTTCATTTTTCTTTTCCTCCGTTTTCTTGTAATGCTTGAAGTAGGACGAGGTGATTCTTTCATGCTCTAGAAACAAAAAACTACGCCCCTTAGATAAGGGCGTAGTATTACGCTGTACCACCTTACTTTAAAATGACCTCACGATCATTTCCTCTTCAAGTACGCTGAATATCATCAGATATACTCTATGTCTGTAACGGGACAGCCCGTCGTGATCTACACTATCGATCACGCAGCTCCAAGACCATGTTCACCAAACCTTTCCTTATCCCCTCTCAGCATACAGGGACTCTCTTTTGAAGTTCCAACCTGGTTACTCTTCTCTTCGTTGCTTTTATGGTTACTATTTTACACTTTCTAGAAATGAATGCAATAAGTAATTAACAAAAAATTAAAAATATTACATTTTCTTTGTGAAAACTTTTTCATTTCCTTATTGAATCACATTCAACACGTCAACTTCTCATAATTTTTATACATCTATACAATAAGTTTTAAATAGACGTCATTAATGTCAGTTATATTAACAAGTCACCGATGTATCTGTTAAGCCAAACTTTATTAAATCCGGTAAATTTTAAAAAATTTGTTTCATGATAGGTTACCAAATTCATCTAAGGTAAATTAGGTATGCATGATTCTTAAAGAATTATTGACACTATTTATATCGATTAAATACTTAGATGAGTTTGGTAGCCTATCACGAAGAAATTATTTTCGAACTAGAAAAAGGACACTTATTAAAATGTCCCTAATCGATATTCTAAGATGTAATCATCCATGATAAAGCCATTACCTATATCTGTCTGTACAGAATCGATCCATTGAAAACCAAACTTCTCATATACATCTAGACTATGTTTATTGTGTTTGTTGCAAGTCAAATAAATAGATGGGTAACAATACTTTTCGGCTTGTTTCTTTACATATTCAAACATTTCAGTCGCATAATGCTTTCCTCTAGCTGAATCTTTTAAATACAATTTAGATAAGAACAAACGATCTGGTTGATTTTGTAAACCAATATATCCAATCAATTCATTACCATCATATACCTTATGATAATGATATTGTTGATGTTTGACTTGTTCTTGCATGGCATCAAAACTTTGAAAGTGTTCTACCATATAATCAATCTGTGCTTCTGAAATAATTCCAGGAAAGAATTCATGCCAAATCTTTTCGGCAAGAATAGCCACTTCCTTTAAATCACTATCATTTTTACATTCTACAATATTAATACTTTTCATAATGCACCTTTGAAGAATCAAATTTATCTTTTACAACCTCTTCTTGATCTGGATAACCAAATGAAATCATCCACATAGGTACAATTCCTTTAGGCAATTTAAAATATTGGTTTAAAGCTAAATAACGATCTTCATTTGGATACACACCCAACCAACATGAACCAATCCCCAAGCTTTTCGCTTCAACCAACATATTCTCTGTTGCAGCCGCCAAGTCTTGTTGACAATAATCCAAACTATCATTCTTATTTTTATCAGCACAAACCACGATTCCCATAGCCGCATCTTTTAGAAAGGAGGCATAAGGCGTCATTTGACTTAAATCCTTTAATGTATCTTTATTTTCTACGACAATAAACTGCCAAGGCTGACTATTTCTTGCACTTGGTGCACTAAATGCAGCCTTTAAAATTAAATCAATCTCTTCTTTTTTTAAAGATTCTTGTTTATATTTTCTTACACTCGTACGATTAAAAATTGCGTCCATACTCTTTTCTCCTTTTTTGTATTATATCACTTTTTTGAAAATTCGCTTTCATTACATACTGACTATTCTTTTCTTTGTGTTACAATACAAGAAGGAGGAATTTAACCATGTTAAAATTTGAACCATTCTATCAAGAATACGAAAGAACATTAGATGCCTTCTCATTGGCATTCTCAACAATTTATTTCGAACAAATGACAATTGCACCTAAGAAAGGAATTCCTTATTCAAATGAAATGTTGTCTAGACTATCTAAACAAGCATTTATCATTGAAAATGATCCAGAAACAATCAAAAAGATCAAGGAATACGCAAAGACATTGCCAGAAGGAAGTTTAGAAAAGAAAGAAGTCGATTATCGTCTTGAAACATTAGCTCAATCGGAAAATATCCCTAGTGATGTATATGCGGACTATGTAAAAGTAAAAGCCGACAGTGAATTGGCTTGGCATGAAGCTAAAGAAGCGGATAACTACGAACACTTCAAGCCTCATTTAATGGCAATCATGAAAGAAACACTACATCTTTTAGAATATGATCCTAAATTTAATGGAAACAATGCGTATGATGTATTATTAGACCGTTATGAAAAGGGTATGACACAAGAAAAATATGATGCATTCTTTAATAATGTTAAGGAAAAATTAGTTCCTTTGATTCATGAAATTCAAAACAAACCACAAATCAATGATGACTTACTTCATGAAACATATGATTTGGATCGTCAAGAAAAATTTATGGATGTTATTTGCGAATATATGAAAGTTGATTTTGGTAAAGTCTACCTTTCAACTACAGAACACCCATTCACAGATTTCTTCTCAAGCAACGATGCTCGTATCACAACACACTATTATCCAGACCAATTCTTAAGTGCTATCCTTTCAACTGTACACGAATATGGACACGCCCTTTATGGACTACAAATGGATCCTGCTTTCGAAGGCACAATGCTTACACAAGCCGTTGGTTCGGCTGCCCATGAATCGCAATCTCGTTTCTTAGAAAACCATGTTGGTAGAAGCCATGCATTCTGGCAAGCAAACTATGAACAATTGACAAATCTATTCCCAGAATTTAAAGATGTATCTGTTGATGAATTAGTCAATATGATCAATAAGACAGAATGTGCTTTAATTCGTACAGAAGCTGATGAATTAACATACCCATTACACATCATGGTTCGTTATGAAATCGAAAAAGAAATTGCGAAAGGCAACGTAGATTATGATAAGCTACCAGAACTTTGGGCTGATAAATATGAAGAATATTTAGGTGTTCGTCCTGCAAACTATAAAGAAGGTGTCTTACAAGATATGCACTGGTCTACAGGCTATTTAGGATACTTCCCTACATACGCATTGGGTAGTGCTTATGCTGCACAATTATATGCAACAATGGAAAAACAATTTGATGTAGAAGAAGCCCTACTCACAAACCACTTCGAAAAGATTACAGACTGGCTAAAAGACAATGTACACCATTATGCCGCAAGTAAATCTATGGCTGAAATCGTAGAAGAGGTAAGTGGAGAACCATTCAATCCAGATTACTACACAGATTATTTAATCAAAAAATACAAGAAATTATACAATCTAGACTAACAAGGAGAAGTGAGTAACATCACTTCTTTTCTTATTGATAAGAATGGTTAGTATATGGGTAGAAAGGAGCTTTATTTATGACATTTCAAGAAAGCTTTGAAAAAATGCGTTCTCTAGAACAAGACTTGACATTTCTTTCTGCCAAGACTGAATTTGATGAATCAAACATTCCATTTAAAGAAAAGAACTTAGGCATTCAAAATCAAGATGGTATTTACACGAATTTGGGACTACTTTTATCAGACCAGTGTAAACATACTATTAAAGTTGCAGTTTTTAATGGAGAAACACAGAATGTTTTTCAAGATCGAAATGAATTTACAGGTTCATTATTCAAACAAATGCACGAAGTATA
The DNA here is from genome assembly GCF_934772795.1 of uncultured Holdemanella sp. GTDB lineage: Bacteria > Bacillota_I > Bacilli_A > Erysipelotrichales > Erysipelotrichaceae > Holdemanella. Next base: position 2,710 of record NZ_CAKVMR010000009.1, on the reverse strand, counting down.
TTCTTATATTGATTTTAGAAATCAAAAACATTCCAACTTTTCGGGATTGAAAAGAATTGATAAAAGAGATTATCCAGAAGTAGCTATAAGAGAAGCTTTGTTGAACCTAATTATTCATCGTGAATATTCATATAGTGCAAGTTCCTTCATTCGTATGTATACAGACCAGATCGAATTTACTTCAATAGGAGGCTTATTAAAAGGAATTACTTTAGAAGACATTCAACTTGGTATTTCTGTTTGTCGAAATCCTAAACTCGCAAATATCTTTTATCGGTTAAAACTCATTGAAGCTTATGGTACTGGAATTCAAAAGATTCTTGATTCGTATTCAGAGTCTAAAATCAAGCCTCAATTTGTGACAACAGAAAATGCCTTTAAAATCATTCTTCCTAATCTAAATTATCAAAAGAAGAGTATTAAAATTATGGAAGATACAATAATTTATGATTGTCCTGAAAACAAAATATTAGAGTTTGCGAAAACACACACCCAATTCACTCGCAAAGATGTTCAAGATACATTTAACCTTTCTCAAACAACTTGTGGACGCATTTTAAACAGAATGAAAGAAGAGGGGCAAATCTCTCAACATGGTAAAGGCAAAAATACATTTTATATCCTAAATGAAAAGAAGTGATTATTCACTTCTCTTTATTTATAATCAAACAAGCCATCATTCTTTTCTTCCATAGCCTTGATGATATGATATACAAATTCATTATAAGGTGTTGGAATATTCAATTCTTTTCCCATCTTCATTATTGCACCCGAAAACATATCAATTTCCGTATGTCTTTTGGCATCCAAATCCTGTAGAGTAGAATATCTGGCTGTTTTAGGTACTGCACTACCACGAGTAGCACTTGGATCCGCCTTTGACATATCTATACCTTTAGCTTTGGCGATAGCTTCCAATTCATCCTTTAATCCAGACTGTATAGCTTTCATATGTATACTATCCGAGTAGCATCCAACTCCTGCTCCAAGAATAGCTTGAGGTAAGTTTTTCGTTACATTTAAACGAAACTTACTCCATATTTCTTCCTGAATATAGGAAGTCATTCGATAGTGGAAATCACTTTGTCTGAACAATTGATTAACTTCTTCATTTTCCTCAAGTACAATTCCAATCGTTGTTTCTGGATCAAATACATATCCATTACCTTCTTTATGACTGGCAACTTTAACTAATGAATATACCATATGCTGCATACCAATCTGATTCCCAATAATTTGTTCACTATCCACACCATTCATTAAAGACATGACTAAAGTATGTTCATCCACAATTTGTTGAATATCTTCTAAAGCATTTGGTAAAGCATTATATTTTAAACATACAATGAGTAGATCTACACCATGAGCTTCTTTGGGTGTTAATACTTCTGGACGATAAATGACACCATTGATTAAACAACCATTCTTTTTTAATTTTTCATATCGTTCATCTTTTGCGACTACACTCAACTGTATATCGCACTTTGATAATCCATAAATACAATAGGAGCCTACTGCTCCAGCCCCTAATATCGCTACCGATTTAATTGTCATGTACTTCACTCTTTCCTTTTAAATGACCATGGTATTTATCTTTTATATATAGACCTAACAAGATTCCAACTACATATAGAGAGATATCCCCTAAATCAAATACACCTCTATGAAAGATCAACTGCATAAATTCACATAGAAAGCCAATGAATACCGAAACAATAAAGTTTTCCTTGTTTGATGAAATAAATAGGCCATTCACCCATGGCATAAACATAAAGTAGCCGATATTAAATGCGAATACGATCCATTCTGTCCAAGAACCATAATAGATTTCTCTAAGACATGCGAAAGGATTCAATTGAATAATACTAATGCCTTGATCATAGCGAATCAATAGGGCAATGATCAAAAATAAATAGTATACAAAGAAAAACATCGCTCGATGTTTCACGTTCCAGTTTTTCGTGAAAAACATCAACGCATCATATATAACGACCAATTCAATGCACCATACGACAAATTGAATTGGATACCATCCCATGCCAAAAATTTCCATTAAAACAGCTGTGACGTAATAATGAATGAACAAGGATAAAACTAAACTTAAAATTAAGTATCTCCAATTTTTCATTTTAAAGTCCCCTTATTTTCCTTTTATTATGCCACATCAAGCTTTAAAATTCATTAAAAATCTAAAATTGAAGCATCCCAACCCATATCACGATAGCCTTGTTTACAACGTTCCATATACGAATCACTAGGTTTACATATAGGGAAATGATCATACATTCTGTAGATAAAGCCAGTCATTGTTTCATTGTTTTCTAATAATACCTTTTCTTCAAAACAATCATACAAATATGGATAATCCTCATATTCATCTAGACTTTTCTTATCACTTTCACTCACATCCCATACCGCTACACGAACAAAATCCCCTTTTTTCTTATCAACCGTTAAATACGCTCGTCCAGGATTTCCACGATAGGTTAGTGTATAGTCTTCAAGTCTTGCCAAAGATACAAACTTTGCATCTTTACAACGACTTTTCATTTCTTCCTTATTTAAATTACTTCCATACGCAATATAATACATATCTTTCTCCTAAAGAAAATAGGATGACGAATCATCCTATACAGATTGTTGACAAAAGCCTATACCTTTACGTAAGGAAATAGGCTTTTTATTGTATATAGGCAATTTTCGAAATGAA